>DPYD01000046.1 GCA_003545515.1 Candidatus Kaiserbacteria bacterium
GGCGAGAAAGAGATGTGGGTCGCGTCGGCCAAACACCCTTCGCACGCCGTTTATAATGACACTACACTTCAACAGCATTGCCCGGACACGGCAGGAATCGCATTCGACCAATGCGTATCTGGCACGAACTACTCTTTCACTTTTGGCAAAATAGGTACATGGAATTACCACGACCATATTAATCCGAGTGCGTTTGGAGCAGTGATAGTTGTCGAGTAATATTACACGCATGACCGGAGAATCATCCGAATCCAGTGATGTATTTCCGGAAGATCTAATTCTGAATCTATCGCGCGCGGAGATGTTGCGTTATGGCGAAAATCCCCACCAACGAGCCGCCGTTTATCTTGATCCGAACAGCAGTCGTCCCGGTGCGGCCCGAGCGCGCAAGATCCAAGGCAAAGAACTTTCGTACAATAATCTCTTAGATTGCGATGCGGCATTCGAATGCGTTGCAGAATTCGCTGAGAATGCTGTGGTAATAGTCAAACATACGAATCCATGCGGCGTTGCTCTTGCCGCCACACCGAAAGACGCCTTTCAAAAAGCACTTGCATGCGACCCCGTTTCTGCTTTCGGAGGCATAGTTGCACTGAATCGGACTCTTGATGCTGATATTGCGCGCGAATTGATCAATATATTTCTTGAAGTCATCATTGCGCCGGGCGCCGATGAACCCTCTATAGAGATTCTTTCCGAGAAGCCGAATGTGCGTGTACTTTTGACAGGCGGCATGCCCGATCCGGGAGCGCCACGCATGCTTTTGCGCTCTATCGCGGGTGGCGTCTTGGCGCAAACAGCCGACTATGTCGTTTTGGAAGCCGAGCCGCACGTTATGACAAAACGCGCACCGACGGCACAGGAAATGAACGACATGAAATTCGCGTTCACCGTCGCAAAGCACGTGAAATCAAACACAATCGTCTATGCAAAGAATGGCGCCACGCTCGGCATCGGAGCAGGGCAGATGAGTCGCATTTACAGCGCGAAAATCGCCGCCATTAAGGCGGCTGACGCTAAACTTTCCCTCAAGGATGCAATCCTCGCTTCAGATGCCTTCATGCCGTTTCCTGACGTTGTTGAAGAGGCCGCACGGGTTGGTGCGACCGCCATCATCCAACCCGGCGGTTCACTCAAAGATAGGGATTCTATTGAAGCGGCGGATACCGCGAATATCGCGATGGTATTTACCGGCATTCGCCACTTCAGGCACTAAAACCCGCAAAAAATAAACCCATTTATTATTGCCGACGCAGTGCCATGTAGATATCCTCGAGGGCCTTAACAGAATCACCTGCGGCGATGTTGTTTTGGTGATAGAGGCCGTCCGTAATGTCACCTGCCGCCCAAATCCGCGTGTGCGACGTGCGCTGTGTGCGCGGATCAACTTTGATCTGCTTCACTGCATTCAATTCGAGTGTATCACCTATCCACTCTGTGTTGGGCAAGAGACCTATTTCCACAAAAACACCTTCGACAGGCAGAGTTTCCTCTTTTCCTGTTTTAGCGTTTTTCCATTTAAGCCCTGTGACGAACTTTTCACCAACGATCTCAAGTAATTCAGCATTTTTTATAATGCGCATGTTCGGATGTGCTTTTGTCGCGGCAACGGTTATCTCGTCTGCGCGAAAAGTTTCGGTGCGATTGAAGAGTGTAACAGTCTTGCAATAAGCGAGCAGTTGGAGTGCCGTCTCAAAACCGGCGTTTCCTCCGCCTATAACCGCGACATCTTTATCGGCAAATAACGGGCCGTCGCACGAGGCGCAGTACGTGAGCCCTTTCTGGTCATATTCTTTGGCACCAGGAATATTGAGCGTGTGGCGGCGCGCCCCTGATGCAATGAGAAGAGCACGCGTCTCTTTTACTGACCCGTCTTTGAGCGTGATTGTAACTTTATCGTCGGAAGGGGCTAGTTGCGTGGCACTCGCAGGAGAAAAGATTTCGAGGAATGTACCCATGTAAGATTCCACATGAGTTTTCAGATTCTTGGCGAGATCGGCGCCGGAGATTGAAGTTGTGCCTATCCAGTTTTGTATATCTGTCGAGACGACACTCTGGCCTCCCCATTCCTCAGTGATAAAAAGTGTTTTCAGGCGTTTGCGTGCGGCATACACGGCGGCGCTTGCTCCCGCAGGACCGCCTCCAACGATTATCAAGTCGTACATATTGTTGTATAGCTTGCAGTTCTTTAGTGTTTAATACAAAAAATGCTAGTACATCCTCTTCGCACGTCTTTATCAACTAACGTGCTGAAAGCTACTTCCCGCGCAAGAAAGAGGGGAGTCCGCCCCAACTGTTATCGTCATCATTATCATTCGCGCTCGAAGCGTGTGAGGAAGGAGCGGATTTCACGGATTCCCTCGACATTACTTTCTCGGGCACATCTCCGTCGTTTCGTTTGTTATCGGCGCGATTTCTGATAGAGGCGGGCGGCACATCCTGGTCCTTCTTGGCGGTAAGACGTTGGGAAGCGCTGAAAAGCGAAGAGCGCACTCCGGAATCCGGAAAGCCGGTTGCGATGACTGTCACGCGCACAGCGCCTTTTTTGAGCGTCGGATCGACGACTGTCCCGAAGATGACCTTGGCATCGGGGTCTATTGCCTCAGTAATGACGTTGGCCGCATCTTGCACCTCAAGCATTCCCAGGTCATCTCCACCGGCGACGGAGAAGAGAACCCCCTTCGCTCCGTTGACGGATACTTCCAAAAGCGGCGAGTTAATGGCGGCATGCGCCGCAACCTCTGCTCGCTTTTCTCCAATGGCGGTTCCGATGCCCATGAGAGCGCTCCCGGCATTCTGCATGACAGCACGCACGTCGGCAAAATCAACGTTGATGATACCGGTCTGGGTAATGAGGTCGGAAATTCCCTCAACAGCTTGTTTGAGTATATCGTCACACATCGCAAAGGCATTCCTGATGCCGGTGTCGCGCGAGACAATTGCTAGGAGCTTATCGTTCGGAATAACGATGAGGGCATCCACGGCCTTTCTTAATTCCGCTAGTCCCGTTTCTGCAAGCCGCGTTCTTTGAGCGCCTTCGAAGCTGAAGGGTCTTGTAACGACACCGACGGTCAAGGCACCGAGTTCTCGTGCGACCTTGGCAACGACAGGCGCGGCGCCCGTTCCTGTACCACCACCCATACCGCAAGTAATAAAAACCATATCAGAACCCTTTATCGCATCCTGAATTTCCTCTCGCGTCTCATCAGCGGCTTGTTTTCCAAGCTCGGCATTCATGCCGGTCCCAAGTCCACGTGTAAGATTTTTACCGATGTGGATCTTTCTTTTCGCTTTCGATTTATGGAGATCTTGCCCATCGGTATTGATGGTAACAAAATCGACGCCGGAAATATGGCTTGAGACCATGTGATTAACCGCATTGCCACCCGAGCCCCCTACTCCGATCACGCGAATACGTGCGAATGATTCAAACTCGGGTTTTACCTGTTTGGTCATAATGTGGCCATCATATCACTTCCTCCGAAAGGACAAACTTGACATAAAGACGTCTTGCACCTGTAGTTTTTAGGACATAAACACGTTCTTTGCCTGCTCGCGCCACCGCATTTGCCATATGTTCCGATTATGGCAACAGAGACCGCGCCGTGTTCCACACTGAATCCCACGTACGTCGGATGATTTCTCCAAAAGATTGGCCCTCCTCCATATCTTCCATGTAGGACAAGCGACAGAGACCATACGCGACTGCCCATGTGGCATCAAGACCAGATGAGCGTGGTAAAAATCCTATCTGCGCGATCTGCGCGGGTAGTTTCAGTGTGTTTTTTGCCACTTCAGTGATCAGCGCATATCCGCTCCCTCCTCCTGTAAGAACGATTCCTGCAGGTAAGAGTCCCTGCCTCCCAATGGATTTAAGATGGACGTTTATCTTAGTGAACATTTGTTTAAGACACGCCGCGATTACAGTGTTCATTTTTTGCGGTGGAATACTGCTTCCCGTGACTGCGCCTCTCTTCATCTGCTCGGCTTCTGCGAGAGGTATCTTAAACGCGAGTGCGATCGCATTTGTTACATCGGAGGAGCCAGTCGGAAATACTTTTACAGAGAAGGGCATGTCGTTGTCGAAAACGATCGTCGAAAGTGTTTCTGCCCCGATATTTGCCAAAATAACCCCGGCTGTCCTCTGCGCTTTGTTCAATGTTACGAAACTTGCCGCCAGGGGGGCGGCCATGGCGCTCTCGACCTCAACACCCGCCGCCTCGACGATTTCCTCGGCATCGTCGCGGTGTTTTGCGAGAATGGTAATGAACAGCACGTCTACCGCGAGCTTTGTGCCTTGGAGGCCTTCCGGACGTCCGAATACTTTTTGCCCGTCAACGCGGTATTCAAGGGGGATAGTGTGAAGTACGGTGCGGTTTATCAGTTTTGATCCCGCGCGTTTCTCGCTTTCGCTCGTTGCGCGTTCCATCTCTCGCTCCGTGACGATGCCGCCTGATGGTGTCAGGGTAATCTCTCCCGTAGAGCGGATATCCTCAAGACTTATCCCGCCGAGCGCCAACCGTGCACTTCGTATTGGAACTTTCGCCGCGCTACGTGCGCGCGTAAGTGCCTCACGAAGGTTCTTAGTCGCTTCTTTTACGTCAACTACATAGCCGCTACGCACACCCTTTGAAGGTGTCGTGCCGGTTCCAAGTATACGCATGGGAAATTCGGGGTTTTCGGCGGGCGTAGCGACGACTATTTTGATGTGAGAAGATCCTATATCGATGCCGGTATACACTCGCGCCATTTGCCCATTGTAGCGTGCGATTTGAGGGTATAAAAGCGCGAAGGGCGGGGATAATCGCGGGAAGCGCATGACAGCAAACGGTCTACGGCAACGCCGCGCGTATCAGTATGCGTCAGGCGAAATGCGTTCATGTCAGACGCAAGCCGTCAGACAATACGCGCCGCGCCGCCGAATAATGCAAGATGTATTAGCCGAGGTGTTTACGCGCGACGGAAACCAAACGCTCGAAGGATGCGCCCTTCTTCTCGCTCCATCTTTTCTCCATGCATATATCCTTTGAGATGAAAGCACCCGTGAGTGAATAGGCGTGCAATGCGTTCTTGCACAGCAATATCGAAAGTGCGAGATTCACGCTCTGCTTTGCGAATGTTAAGAAATATTTCCCCCTCCTTCTTTCCTAGCGGAAAAGAGAGTACGTTTGCGGGATCCCCTTTTTTTCGGTACGTACGATTGAGCGAACGGGTAAGCGTGTCGCCGCAGATTACCAAGGAAAGTTCATATCGCGGTCCCAATATCATACGCGCCATTTTTTCAAAGGGAACGCGCGGCCTCCGTCCGCGCATAACATTTCGTATTTCAACCACCGGAGTACTCCGCATTTTTTGTCTTGTTTCTATCGTGCGATAGGCACACTTTCGCCGGGTCGCGACTTGGAAGGTGTTTCGTTCTGATTTGGTCGCGTGTATGGAGTGCGGCGCGCAGGGGCTTCTACCACCTTTCCTTCTTTCACGAGCTGTCGGTATTCTGCCCTCCGCTTTAGGAGTTTAAGCGCACGTTTCTTTTTCACTATCTTCGACGTGTCACGCACAAAGTAACGGCGCTTGCGAGCCGTCTTTACGAGGCCAGTACCCTGCACTTTCCGACTGAACTTCCGGATAGTTGCAAGAGGACTTTCGTTCCCCGTCTTGCTAACTTCAACGTTTATGGACATGAGCAGGAATCGTAACACGACTGGTCAGGAAATCAACAGGGTGTACCAGATATCGTTTCAGGGATGTATTGAGGGAGAAGAAACCAATCCTAATTTCTTAAAGACGGTACTTGCAAATCTGTCACAATTCGCCGCCGCTTAAGATAGTTCGTAAGTTCAGGCAAAGGCACCGCCTCTTGTGAGTTCGTTGCTGTTTCGCGTACCAGCATAGTTCCCTCAACGGCCTCCTTGTGTCCCATGATAAGAATGTAGGGTACCGAGCGCTTGTGTGCGAGCGCCATTTGGTCGCCGATGCGTTCGTGGAGAAGTCCTTGATATACCGGTATGCCTTCCTTGCGCAGGTTTTCTAGAACGGGTAGCGCGCGACGACGCGCCTCAGACCCAAGATGTGCGAAGTAAATGCCAGGTTGTTCGCCGCTCTTTTGTTTTATATGCACACGTCCGCGCATTTCGCATGTGATGCTTATCATCACAGATGGCAAAGGTGCGCGCGCAAAACGTGACGTAAGCGGATCGTATCGTCCTCCGAATGCAAGAGTTATTCGACCGCCGGTTTCATTGTCTATCGCAGATATTTCATATAGAGAGTGTGACCAGCAGTCACGGCTTCCGAGTACATGCGGAGAAAGTTCATAGGGAAGTCCGGCTATCTCAAGGTATTCCAAAATCTCCCAAAACCTGCGCCGCTCATCTTCTGTAAGGTATTCCATGGCTTGCGGAGCTCGCGATACAGCGGGATGTCCTCGTTCGATAAGTTGCACCAATGTTCCCATCGGGTCGAGCGCGGCACGCGGTCGAAGCGTCGGACTAATGGATTCAATGTGTTTACGCAAATACATCGATACATCGCGGATGTACCTGTTGGAAGATTCTATAGAACCGATGTTGTTGATGGAAAGAATACGTTGTTCGATGCCGGCTTCCGCCGTGATGGCGTCTGTGACGACGATGAGAAGCGCTTCCGCTATTGCCGAAGATATTCCTACAATATGCAACTCCAACGTGAGCGCAGGCATTCCGGAGCGATGACGCCAAGTGCCGCCACCTGTTCGCCAAGCAAGGAATGCCGCATCAGTACTTTCCGCACTGATAGCACAGCGACGTGCGATGACGGCGAGCGGACGCTCCTCCCTTCGCGCGAACATGATTTCCGAGTCGCCTCTTTTTGAAGGTTCTCCACGCGGTGTTCGAACGCGCACCTCTCGCACACTTTCCAGAGCTTCTTCGAACGGAACGAATCCGTAATATTCGGCAACGCGTACCGCAGAAGAGAGGAAGGAAGACGTACTCTGGTGGATAGTATCTTTTAGACGGATCATAAGTAGCTTACAGTCGGTAAACGGTTAGCAGTACTAACGAAAGTTGCATTTGTATTTTCTGTAGGATGTAATCTGTACACTGTGAACTACTCTTCGTACCGTGCCTCTCCCGGAAGGGCGTCCATCATATTTAAAGGATAGAGACGAAGAAACACGCGTCCGACTATTGTCTCGCGCGGAAGCGCTCCCCAGACGCGTGAATCCGAGGAAACATGACGATTATCTCCGAGAACGAAATATTCTCCTTGCTCAAGAATTACGCGCATATCGTTTCCCCCACCAAGATTTGCCTGGTCGAGATACGGCTCATCGAGCGTAAATCCTTCGGGATGTTCGGCATTTTGTATAATTACAGCGTTCTCACTTATGATGACTGTTTCTTCGGGAAGTCCGATGACGCGCTTTATAAGCGATCTTCCGGGCTCTGTCGGTAGATCGAAAACGATAACATCGCCTCGAGCGGGCTCCCCAAGCTCGTACGACACACGGTCTATGATGAGATAGTGCAGATTGTCGAACGTCGGTTCCATCGAGGCGCCGGAAACTATGTACGGCGCCGCTATAAAGAATCGAATGAAGAGCGCAAGACCAAGCGCGATGGCTGTATACAAGATCAATGAGCGCGACGCGGTCTGTTTTTCGATTGTTGTAGGATCAGGAGATGTTTTTTCGTTGGAAGCTGTCTGAGAATCGTTTCCAACAATATCCATGACGCGCATTGTACTCTGTGTACGGCGTTGACACCAAGTATTTGCGATGTTCCATCGTAAATGAAATGCGGATTATCAGTTTTTGGACATTGAGAAGCACAAATTAAGTACGTATCTATTGATGTGTATGGGTTTTCAGATACTTACTGGCGACATAGGGCGAGTGAAATGAAAATGTACTCATTTGCATTTCCGAGCCGAGGAGCCAGAAACCGGTGCACCGGTTTACAGCTTGATATTGATACTTTATGGCGTATGCATGATACGATGTTCCGAATATGGTATGGGTTATTGCCGGTTTAGGTAATCCTGGAGAGAAATATATATCCACGCGGCACAATGCGGGGCGTATGGCGGCGGAATTCTTTGCAAAAATCATGCATTTCGACGGTTGGCGCGAGCACAAGCAATCAAAGTCACGCGCTGTTGGCGGAATGATAGGCAAAACGACCGTTGCTGTCATACTTCCCGACACTTTTATGAACAAATCTGGTTCAGCTGTAGTGAAATTTGTGAAATCAGCAAAGTCCGCGGAACGACTTATTGTAATGTACGACGATTTAGACCTGCCCATCGGGAAATTCAAGATATCATTTGACCGCGGGAGTGGGGGACACAAAGGATTGGAGTCTGTCATGCGGACACTTAAGACAAAAAGATTCACACGCATAAGGATTGGCGTTTCCCCTTCGACGGCTTCGGGGGAAATACGAAAGCCCGAAGGGAAAAAAGTCGTTATGAATTTTATTCTGACGAAATTTCGCGCGCACGAACTTGAAGAGCTCAACCGCATGTTTAAGCGCGTCGCACAAGCGCTTGAGATGATAGTCACAGAAGGACCGGAACGGGCGATGAATGTTTTTAACTAGTTCGTAGAACGTAGTACTAGCTCGCCGGTTTTAAAGTCATACGTCTCTCTTTTGGTTCAAAGAAGGTTATGGTGAACGGATACACTTTGCCGAGTTCGAGTTTTGCGCGAAGGTCCTCTTCGTTCTCGAATTCCGAAATGTGGACGAGACCCGCCACTCCTTCTTCTATGGAAGCTAATGCCCCGTGTTTGTTGTATTTGATTATGACGGCGTCCACCTTCTGATCCTTTTTGTATTTTTCCCCCGCCGCCGTCCAAGGATCTTCCACCAGCGCCTTGATGGAGAGCGATACCTTACCGTCCTTTATCTCTATCACTTTCACCTTGATGGCGTCGCCAACTTTGTAGCGACCCTTTGGATTTTCCACCAATGCCCAGTCCATTTCCGAGATGTGCACCAATCCTTCCAGACCTTCTTCGATTTTCACAAACACTCCGAAGTCTGTCGCTCCTGTTACAACACCATCCATGACATCTCCAACGTGGTATTTTTCGACGAGAGACGCGCGCTCCGAAGGCGCCGCACCTTTTTCCGAAAAGATAAGTTTGCCTTCTTTCGGGCTCGCAGTGATGACCATGACCTCGATCTTTTCCCCGACCAGTTTTTTGAGCTCGCCGAATATCTTTTCCTTATCGCCGTCGGGTACGCGCGGATAGTGCGCGGAGGCAAGCTGAGAAGCGGGCAGGAATCCCTGAATGCTGTTCCAGTTGATAATAAGTCCGCCTTTATTCGCTTCTGTAATGGGGAGTTCGAATATAGTTTTCTTTTGCATCGCGAGCTCCGCCTCGTTCCAGATGAGGGCCTGCCGCGCTTCACGCAAAGAAAGCTCCAGATACCCTTCTGTGTTATCAGTGCCTACGATCTTCGCCGTGATGGTGTCACCGAGGTGTACGTTCTTTAAAGTGTCGCGTGCGGATAGGTATTCGCGCCCGTATATGATTCCGGTGCCGTATGGGTGGAGATCGACGAAAACTCGCGCGCGGCCGAGCGCGGTCACGGGACCCTCGACGACGTCGTCGAGCTCGGGCGGCTTTCCGATCGAGCGCAAAAAATCTTCCATCGGCCCCGTTTTAACGGGCGCATCCGCTTGCGCGTTTTCTTTCTCTTCTTTTTCTGTTTTTATTTCGCTCTCTTCGTTGGCAATTTTTCCTCTTTCTTCAGTTTTTGTAGCCATTGTTACGTGTACGCTCGGATCCTCACCTGCATGCTCTACCGGTACAGTCGGCAGGGAAGTATTAACCGAACATTCTATTAATAATTAATCCCGCCTGTCTGCGTGCCTTTACGCACAGGCATGCAATCGCGAGAGGTTTAATATACACCAGATAATTCAAAATGCAAAATTCAAATATCAAAATGTAAAGTGATAGTTCAAAATCAAAAATTGGGGGGACCGACGGCAATCGGACTGTCTGCAGTCGGTCCCCGAATTCAGGCTCGGTAGTTCATCGGAACCTCCATGAATCCTCGGATATTCAGCCCAGGTTTTCGCCGATGACGCGCCCTGTCAACCGACGAAACCGGTTCGCTCGATGCCGGCGATCAGGAAGGCGTTCAGGAACGACTTCGCGCTGCGAATGCGTTCCGTGTAGCCGAGGTGGAACATGGTTTTCAAGCCAATATCCTCCAAGATGTTTCGACCAGACATCTCTCCTCTTTCAGGAGTGTCTGGCGAGGATCTACCTTTGGCGTGGAATCCAAGGTGCCTACAAAAAATCTACTCTCTCTCTATGTCCAAGTCAAATCTCGTATGTGAATGAATTTCGGGTATAATGGTCTCTATGAATGTAGGATTTTTCTGTAAGCTACAAGCTGTAAGCTGTCAGCTATGATATTGACCTACCACTCCGGCGCATGCATTCGCGCGCAAGCAGGCCTGCCTGCCGAAGCCTCCTCACGGGCGACACTATAACTATAGAAACTAATTTATGATTCTTACTTATCACAGTGGAGCGTGTATCAGGGCGCAGGCAGGCGACACTACACTCGTCTTTGCGCCCGTGTCCAAACAGTCCAAGGATTTCAAACCCACCAACTTCGGCGCAGATGCGGCGTTCGTTCCGCTCAATCACCCCGACATGAACGGTTCTTCGGAAGCGGGGCGGGGAGACAAACAGCCGTTCGTCATCGATGGACCCGGCGAGTATGAAGTCAAAGACGTTACGGCATCGGGATTTGCTTCGGGCTCCAAGTGGGGAGGTGAGCCGCGGACTAATACCATCTACTATGTTCATTTCGACGGCCTCTCACTCCTGTATCTCGGTGCGTTGAGCGAACTCGATTTGCATCCTGATGTTCTTGAGATGGACTCGCCGGATATTTTGGTGATTCCTATCGGAGGCAATGGCACTCTCAACCCGGCGGAAGCACAAAAGCTCGCGGTAAAGCTTGAGGCAAAAATCGTCATTCCTATTCTCTGGGACGACAAGACGCTGAAGCAGTTTTTGAAGGAGGCCGGCGAGGAAAATGTGAAACCAGTTGATAAACTAACAGTGAAGCCGCGAGATGTCGTAGGGAAAGAGAGTGAAGTGGTTGTACTAAGCAGCTGACAGTTGGTAGCTTACAGCTTACAGAAGAGGGAAATTGCGATACAATTCCTGCAAGCTGCCAGTTACAAGCTGTAAGCTATTTCCCATGGTGCTGCAAAAAGCTCAGAAAATGATAGATAATTTAAAAGAGCGCCCGAAGGATGATAAGAAGCTCATTGCGGGCGGCATCGCCATCATCATTGTTGTCATACTATTTTTTGGATGGGCGTACCTATTTCTGAATAAGATACAAAATCATGATCAGCTACCTGAGGTTCTCTCCGAAGAGCAGGGAGTGTCTCTTTCGGAAGCGGCGCGGCAAGCACAACAGGAACTCCAGCAAGGATTCTCGGGTTTCGATGAATTGAAAACACTGCGTGATCAATTAGGAGCACAGCAATCGGGCAATGCGAGCGTGCAGTACAATGAAAGCGATGAGGTGGTTCCTCTTAATCCGCAATAATACCTCAAGTACCCATCATGTATTACCATGGCTGAAAACGACATTCGCGCAGAACGAGTAAAGAAAATAGAGCTTCTAAAGGAGGCGGGCATGGAAGCGTATCCGGCGCGGAGCGCGCGCGACACTTCCATGGCCGAACTTCTTGCGGGATTTGACGAATGTGAGAAAAGCGGCCGCCGAGTAACGCTCGGCGGCCGCATCATGTCTTCGCGCGGCCAAGGCGGCATTGTGTTCGTTGATTTGTTTGATGGCACTGGTCGCATCCAGATAGTTCTTCAGGAGTCAGAAATGGATAAGAAGCTCTTTGATCTCTTTAACGGCGTAGCGGATAACGGTGATTTCATAGAGGCATCAGGCACTGCGTTCAAGACGAAGCGCGGCGAACGCTCGCTCAAAGTCGAAGAGTGGAACATGCTCGCAAAATCGCTTCTTCCTATCCCCGCCGAGCACTTCGGCCTTAGAGATGAAGAAAAGAGATTGCGCGAGCGTGACATAGATATTCTTGTGAACGCGGAACTGCGCGCCCTTGTGGAAAGACGAGCAAAGTTTTGGCAATCGGCTCGAGAGTTTTATCTCGGCAAGGGTTTCATGGAAGTGGAAACACCGGTTCTCGAAACAACGCCCGGTGGTGCCGACGCGCGTCCATTCGTAACGCATCACAACGCGCTCGACATGGACGTGTATCTTCGTATTTCGTGTGGCGAATTGTGGCAGAAGCGTCTTCTCATCGCGGGTTTTCCAAAAGTGTTTGAGATAGGGCGTATCTTTAGAAATGAAGGACAATCACGCGAGCACTTGCAGGATTACACCCAACTTGAGAGCTACGAAGCGTATAGCGATGTGGTGGAAGGCATGAAGTTCGTGCAGGAATTATATCGGTATATAGCAAAAGAAACATACAAGAAATACACGTTCGAGATAGGTGATCACACAGTTGATTTTGCAGAAGAGTGGAAGGAAATTGATTTTTCTGAACTCATTAAAAAACGCTTTGGTTTGGATCCTATAACGGAGACTGACGAGAGAACAGGAAAAAAAGTGACTCTTTCTGGTTTAAAGGAGATGTGCAGAAAAGCGGGTATTGAATACGAACATGCAGACCGAAACATTCATCGAGCTGTCGATAGTCTTTGGAAAGTTCTTCGTAAGGAAATCAGCGGTCCGGCATTTCTAACGGGAATTCCGGTATACATGGAGCCGCTAGCCAAACGTGCCAAAGACGGCAAAACTGTTGAACGAATTCAGATACTTATCGCCGGCTCGGAAATGGGGAAGGGGTACAGCGAACTAAATGACCCTCAAGATCAGCGTGCGCGCTTTGAAGAACAGCAGAAATTGCGCGACAAAGGCGACGAGGAAGCACAGCGGCTCGATATAGATTATATTCGCGCGATGGAATATGGTATGCCACCGGCGTTTGGTTTCGGTGTTTCCGAACGTTTGTTCGCTTTCTTGGAAAATAAACCTGCGCACGAAGCACAACTCTTTCCGCTCCTACGCCCACCTCGAAGGGATTAGAGTTGCGGACAAAACAATGAACACTGTTCATGGCGAGCAAAGCCGAACTGCAGTATTTGGAGAAGAACAAGAGCGTGTCGTACTGCATGCTTGTTGTTGAGCCGAAAATTGAGAAAGTCCGCAAGCGCTTCACGCAGCTCGTACAGCAATGAGATTTCCTGCCGTCTAATTCTTACTGGCGACATAGGGCGAGTGAAATGAAAATGTACTCATTTGCATTTCCGAGCCGAGGAGCCAGAAACCGGTGTTTGCACCGGTTTACACAGCTGCACACATGTTTAGTTAAATGGTTGCTATTGCGTTCTCACATCCAATACTTAATCGATAAGTTAAGTATTGAGATTTAGTCAGGATGGTCGGAAGGAGGGGGAAAGAGAGAAAGAAAAAGGATGGAATAGTTTGTTAGAATCACCTCATGGAAAGGGAAAAATTCGAGAAACTAGTGTCCGAAGGGTATGAGTGCCTGCCCGAATGGGTGCGGGAAAAGATAAAGAACGTCGCGCTTCTTGTGGAGGACGAACCGTCGGCAGAGGACAGAAAGGAACAAGGGCTCGCGGAAGGTGAGACTCTTCTCGGACTCTACAAAGGCATCCCGCTCTCCGAGCGCGGAGAACAGTACGGGGTCGGAATGACTTTACCGGATACCATCACTCTTTATCAGCGGCCTATTGAAGTGTCGGCTGAAGAAGAACTCCATAACGATATCGTAAGTCGTTATAACGACTTACGAT
>DPYD01000047.1 GCA_003545515.1 Candidatus Kaiserbacteria bacterium
AGTCTATCCGCTATTGGCAGAAAAACAAACAGCCGGGGCGTTACAGATTTAACCAACTCCAAGCGAGGAAGTACTGCGTGCAGTAGCGCGAATGTACGACCCGAGCGGCCACATCCTTACTGGCGACATAGGACGAGTGAAATGAAAATGTACTCATTTGCATTTCCGAGCTGAGGAGCCAGAAACCGGTGTTTAACGCCCTGCGCTCTCTGGCGCAGGGCTGGGCGAGCCACAGGGTTAACACCCTGTGGTCTCGCAATGCAACGGTTTACACTCCCCTCTTCCTGCGGCTCTTTCCACAAAGCGTGCGTGCTCATGTAGACACTATAGCGCATGGGCACAAGCGTCTCACATAACGCGGAAATTTTTGAATTGCCACGGATCGTCAGAATCGATATCTTCCGGGAAAAGAAGGTCCTTATCCTTACGCGCGCGCAGAGGGGTCCAATTCGTATATTTGCCGTGAACCGTACCGAGGTACGGCATAGCCACTTCGAGAGCGCGTTTGAAATCTAGATCTTCCGGCTCACAAATGCCTCGCCGCGGGTTTTCGAGTGCCCAGATGACTCCGGCGAGTGCGCCCGCTGTAACCTGCATGGTCGTCGCATTTTGATTCGGTGAAAGCTCGCGCACCTGCGCAATAGAAAGGTCCGAACCGAACCAGTACGCGCGCTTTTTGTGTCCCATCAAAAGAACACCAAGCTCATCGCCTCCACGTTCTATGTCATCCATAAGAATCCTTTTCTTACGCGGTGTCTTCCAGTTGTTTCCGGCATATTCGCGCAACGACAGAACGGTGTCATCGCAGGGATGGTATGCGTACATGACCGTCGGACGGAACACGACATGGTCGTTCTCCACGAGCGTGTAGTATTCGGCGGTGGTCATACACTCGTCGTGCGTGATGAGAAAACCGTGGTGTGAACCTTCTCGCGGCGTCCAAGAACGCACTTGAGTAAGAGCTCCGGGGCGATCGAGATACAGTGCCGCTTCATTGCCGAACGTATGCACATGCCCGCCCGTTGCGACCTCTTTCTCATGAGTTCCCCAACCTAACTCTGCCGGCTGTGTTGCCTCACTTATAAATCCATCTATTGACCACGTATTGACGAACTCACCCGGCTCTTTAAGAGCGGAGCTCACCTGTGTATCACGCTCGGCCATTTGTATCACGCGTACCTTGAGTGCTTGCATCAGACTTGCCCAATCTTTCTTTTTCTTCGGAATGTGTATCGAATCTCCAGTATCACGAGCAACGTGGAGAAGCGCTTCTTTGATGAAATGCGTGACGAGCCCGGGATTGGCCCCGTGATTTGCGACGGCCGTTACTCCGTTAGGATATTTATTTTTCAGATCGTGAATTCTACCAGTCGTACGAACGTAGTTTGTCCGTTCGGCAATTGGTACGGACGGATCTGACAAAAGTCCCGACCACTGCTCTGCTGAAGTATCGAGATAGAGCGCTCCTATCTCCTGACAAACAACGATGAGATGGCCAGAGGATACGTCTACCGATAAATTAAGCAAAAAATCACTTTTGGAAAGGTGCTTTTTGAGAACAGATGAATAATTTTCGGACGTTAGAGGGTCTATGACAAACTCGATACCGTATTGATTCGCTATGGACCTGCCTGTCTCGTCAGCCGTGACTACCTTCATCCGCCCCGGCGTTATGTCCGTATGCCGCAGAAGCATAGGGATGATGCCTTGTCCGATTGAGCCGCAACCAAGCATTATGAGACGACCGGGAAATGTCGCCTTTGTATAGAGTTCTTTCGCACCATTCGTATAATCCCAATCGTTCACTTTTTTATTGTACAGCAATCCGAACCAAATTAATGACGAGGTGTCACCTTCGCTTTCGGGTTGGTTGCGCTTTTAGGCATACCGTCCTTGCTCTTTCTTCCGTCTCTGAGAGTAATCTTTTTTATTTTAGTCGGTAGCCCCATGGTCCCAAGTAGTTTCAAGAAAGGGTCTGGATCAAGTTCCTCGACATTTACCATTGTTCTTGGCTTCCATATGCCTTTAGCGACGAGAATAGCGGCGGCAACCGGCGGAACACCTGCAGTGTAAGATATTCCCTGCGACTCCACTTCTTTGTAACATCTCGCATGATCGCAACTGTTGTAGATAAAAACTTCTTGCCACTTTTTATTCTTCCATCCTTTCACCAGGTCACCAATGCAGGTGTAGCCGGTGTACGTCTTTGCAAGTGAAGCAGGGTCTGGTAAAACCGCTTTCAAAAGCTTAAGTGGGACCACTTCAATGCCTTCTGCCGTTTTGACGAGTTTTTCTGAAAGCATGCCGATATTTTTCAAAACACCAAAGACATTGAGATAGTGGTCGCCAAAACCCATCCAAAAACGGATGCTCTTTGCGTGTATGTTCTTGTAGAGAGAATGGAGTTCGTCGTGCCCGTTTAGATACACCGGTTGTTTCCCAACAACAGGAAAATTGTAGTCCCACCGTTCAGCGTGTACAGGTCGCTCGATCCATTGACGATTAATCCACGTCCAAACCTTCTTGAACTCCCGAAAGTTTATTTCCGGATCGAAGTTGGTAGCAAAGTATCTTCCGTGCGAACCCGCATTTACATCCAAGATGTCTACTGTATCGATTTTATCGAAATAGTGTTTTTGTGCGTACGCCGCGTATGCGTTGACGATGCCCGGGTCAAATCCAACGCCAAGAATCGCATTGATGCCGGCCTTCTTACAGGCGGCTTTCTTTTTCCATTCATAATTGGCGTACCAAGGGGGATTCTCACAAACCTTATCAGGATCCTCGTGTATAGCCGTATCCATGTAGGTAACTTTCGCGTGGATACACGCTTCGAGGACCGACATATTGATGTACGCCGTTCCGAGGTTAATGACAATGGATGAATGCGTGGCTTTTATGAGCCTTACCATCTGCGCTACATTCCTCGCATCTATCTGACGCGAATATATCTTCCCTTTTCTATTCTTGAGACTTCCCTTGCGGAGAATGCTTTTAATGATGGCGTCACACTTCTCGCGTTTGCGAGAAGCTATACAGATATTCCCCAAAATGTCGTTATTTTGCGCACATTTGTGCGCCGCGACATGCGCTACTGCTCCGGCTCCAACAATAAGCACGTTCGGCTTTCTTTGCTCTTTCATATGCTACGAAAGATTATTTAAATACTCCTCGTAAGTAAAAGTGCGCACGACCTCAACCTTTCCGTCTAGTCGTTTGACGACGATGGAGGGCATCGGCACACCATTGAACCACGTTTTCTGAACAATGGTGTACCCTGCCGCGTCCGCAATCGGGATGAGATCTCCTGGGTTAAGTGTACCAGGAAATGTATATGTTCCAAAAATATCTCCGGCAAGACAAGTGCGTCCCGCAATCTGGTATTTATGTTCTGTCTTCGATCCGCCGCCAGGCAGATCTATTTTTGCATCCTCCTGATATGCAACGAGATCCGGCATGTGTACGTTGGCCGCCGCATCCACAATGGCAATGTCTATCTCATTATGAACGATATCCAAGACTTTTGTTACCAAAAAACCGGCACGCGTGATTGCGCTCTCGCCCGGTTCAAGGTATACCTGTGTATCGTGTTTCTCGGAAAACTCTTTGAGTATTTCGCAGAATGAGTCAAGAGGATATCCTTCCTTGGTAAAATAAATCCCGCCGCCGAGAGTCACCCAATCCAATTTTCGCAACAGTTCTCCATATTTCTCGCTAATGGTGTTGAGTATTTTCGATAGAGCTCCCAGATCATCGTTTTCACAATTGCAATGAAACATGACACCGCTTAGCGAATCACTAATCTCTTCTATCTCTGCCATTGATACGGACCCAAGTCGACTGAATTTTCGTGCCGGATCTGCAAGCGCGAAATGTGAATACGAAACACCCGGATTGATGCGCAGGCCTACGGGAATTCCTTTTGCGATATCATGGAAGCGTTTCAACTGCGAAACGGAATTGAAGATTATTTTGGTCGCAAATTTCCGCACTTCTCGCACCTCTTCTTCGGAGAATGCAACGCTGTAGGCGTGTGTCTCTTTACCTTGTCCGGGCAGACCGAACTTCTCGTATCCAAGCATCGCTTCAAAAAGAGAGCTTGATGTTGTCCCGTCCATATATTTACTCATCAGAGGAAAAACGGTCCATGATGAAAAGCACTTCAAGGCCAACACTGATTTTGCGCCTGACTTATCTTTCACATAAGCGATTTTCTCCATGTTTCTAAGAAGCCGCTCTTCGTCAAGAAGGTAGTACGGCGTCGAAAGTTCGGTCGCCCGTTCTTTCACGAAGTCCCAAATTGATTGCTTGAAGAACATTCTCGGATATTATATCCCGTAAATTGGCTCATTCCGACTCTACAGGGCGTTTACCCTGCGGGTCGGAATACACTCCCTGCGCACCTGCCTGCGCCGAGGCTTCGGCAGGCAGGCAAGCGCAGGGCGTTTCCGCCAANNCCGCCAATTTCTGACTCCTCGGCTCGGAAATGCAAAAGAGTACTTTTGCATTTCGCTCGCCCTACGTCGCCAGTAATACGGACTTGCACGCACAGACTTCGTGATAGCATGAAGGACATTATACACTCGCGACAAATGGCATGAAAAAGAAAAAAACCGCAAGCATGGAGAAGTCGTTCAATAAAAAATACAAAGTTCACGTCGAGTTTCCAGGAAGAATGCTTATTGTCGGATTCGGATCCATCGGCCAGGGAGTCTTACCGCTCATATTACGACACATAGGAATAGACAAAAGCTGTATTTCTATTATCACCGCGGACAAGCTCGGAGAGAAAGTGGCGAAAAAAGAGGGGGTAAAATTTGAAATATGTCCGCTCACGCGCGACAATTATAAGAATATACTCGACAAGTATCTGCGCCCCGGAGATTTTCTCCTAAACCTTTCCGTTGACGTCTCCTCTGTCGCCCTTATCGAATATTGCCGTGAACGAGACGTGCTTTATTTGGATACTGTCGTTGAACCTTGGCTTGGTGGCTACACGGACACAAGCTTATCGTTCTCCGAACGTTCAAACTACGGACTTCGAGAGACGCTGATTGCGCTTAAGGGAAATTCCGCGAATAGTCCTACCGCCGTATCTACACACGGAGCAAACCCGGGAATCGTCTCGCATTTCATTAAACGAGCGCTCCTCAATATCGCACGGGACACGCGTTTCCCTGCAAAAAAACCTGTAAGCCGGGAGGAGTGGAGCAAACTCATGCATGGCCTCGGAGTAAAGGCGATACACATCGCGGAATATGACTCGCAGGTCTCACGCAAACCAAAAAAGGTCGACAGGTTCGAGAACACGTGGTCTGTGCCCGGTTTTCACTCGGAGAGTATCTGCCAGCCCTGTGAACTTGGATGGGGTACACATGAAAAACATCGTCCCAAAAATGCACTCCGACACAAATACGGCTGTGGAGCGGCTATATATCTCGACCAGCCCGGAGCGAAAACTCTCGTGCGCACTTGGACACCAGAACACGGTCCTTTCCTTGGCCGAGCCGTTACGCATAACGAATCCATTTCTATCGCCGACTACTTCTCCTTGAAAGACAAGGCGGGGCGGGCGCTGTATCGACCGACAGTACACTATGCATATCGCTCGTGCGACGTATCCATTCTTTCCATAGAAGAATGTTTTGGCAAAAATTCAGTATTGCAAAAAGAGCAGTTGGTTCTTATGGATGAGATAGAAACCGGTATGGATGAACTGGGAGTTCTATTGATGGGACACAAGAAAAATGCCTATTGGTATGGCTCACAGCTAACTATTGAAGAAACGCGGAAGCTGGCTCCTTACCAGAATGCAACGGGTCTTCAGGTTACGGCCGGAGTTCTCGGGGGTGTCATATGGGCTATGGAGAACCCTCGCCGCGGCGTAGTTGAAGCCGATGAGATGGATTTTGAACGCGTGATGGAGATAATCGAACCGTACTTGGGAAAGATGATTGGCGCCTATACCGATTGGACGCCGCTCAAAAATCGCGGATCTCTTTTCCCGGAAGATGTAGACACAAGCGATCCGTGGCAGTTCAAGAATATATTGTTCAACTAAAAGTAGGTATGTGTAAATGATTCCATATATGGAAACACGATAGTTCTATATGTGGAACTACGACGTCGAGGTCAAGTCTAAACTAGAGCGCATGTTCACTCTTTAGCAGGATGTGCTTCTTCAATGTGCCGCCACGATTATAACTGCCCAGAGAGCCGTCGGAACGGATGACGCGGTGGCACGGAATCGCAGGGTCGTAATTAGTGCGCATGATGGCTCCGACTGCACGCGCCGCTTTCGCGTTTCCCGCTTTCCGAGCCACCTCTTTATAGGTCATGGATTTGCCCTTGGGGATTTTTCGCACAATTGCCAAGACTTTATCGCGAAATTTCATATTCCTAACGTGCCGTCCCAATCTTTTTTCCCCGATTTCTTCGCAAAGTAGAGGAGTTTCTTACCAATCGTTTCGCGGTATACGCAGTAATCGCAATTCTCCGAAGAGTCGGGTAATGCAGGGCTGTCAAGACACTTCTTTATGTTTAAAATCGTTCCTTCAACCCAAGAATCATCTCCCTTGTGCGGAACGAGCGTGACCTCAAACTCCAAAACCCCGTCAAATGCTTTTCTGTCCTTGTCCGCATTTGCGTACACGAAGTAACCGGTGTCAGAAACCTTAAAACTATTCCTGCGAAAGAGCCACTGGTACACCTCCATTTGCTGTTTATATCCGCCATGCCAATCTTTATCGAGGACCTTTATCTTTTCATCCTTACTCGTTGACTTGTAATCAACAATGATGATCTCTCCGCTGGGATTCACCCACACATCGTCAATCGCCCCCGAAACACGAAATCCTGTTTCGGGATGCGTATACTCGATACCTTTGAAATTCTCTCTCCAGACATCCATCTGCGGATGCTGGAATGGCACTGCATTAATTCCGTACTGCTCCATCAGAGGATGCGCGGTGTTGTTTGCACGATGTATATCGAACTCTTTTTTGAGAAGTGCGTCCACCGCACTATTTAAACTAAAAGGGTAGCCCGGCGGTCGTCCTGTTCCCAATTTGTTGTCGATATAAAAACAGCGTGGGCATTCTATGAAAAGACCGATTTTTGAGCGAGAGAGCCGGAATCTTTCTCCGCCATAATTCCAATTTGGATTTCTGTCGGGTTTATAGTACTGGCTCATTCCATTATAAAGTAGGATGCGGAAATTGACGTTTCTTCGCTCCTGACTTGATTAGAAAAGTTGCTCATGTCGACCTGTACACAATACCTGATATTTCGTCGCACGTAATTTCTAACGGGACTCATCAATGTAGTATACCGCGCGAGTTGCAGTCCGTCGCGTCGCGAAACATAAAACAGGCCGCTTCAAACTCTACGCGCCATTCATTCCCATTGCCTCGCTTCGGGGAAATTTCCCGCTTTCCAATAAAGGACGGGTGCGCTATGAACCCGTATGGACCGCCGAATCATGGTTCACCTCTTCGAACCAATGTTTGAATCGGTTTTCCACATACCACATCACGGTGAACATTAAGAGAGTCAAAAAGGTCGCAAAAATAGCAACGGCATACATTCCAAAACCCACCGCCATGCCGATTCCTGAGACTATCCAGAGGCCTGCCGCCGTTGTAATGCCGTGAAGCGTATCTCCGCGAAAAATTATGAGCCCCGCACCCAAGAATCCGACACCGGTGATAACCGCCGCCGCGGTGCGCATAGGGTCAAAGCCGACAACACCGACGAACGAAAGACTGACATAATTGGCCATGACGATAAATAGGCACGCGCCGAGTGCGACTAGTCCGAACGTGCGGGTTCCCGCGGTCTGCCTTGCAAAAATGGCTCGTTCGGTGCCGATGACGGCGCCTAAAAGCATTGCAAGTGCAAGCTTGCTTATGATGATGACGTTCGTATCAATAAAATGTTCAGGAGAAAGCATAGAGATAGGTTTTAGCTTCTAGCTATCAGCTGTCAGAGAATTCTTATGCACTCAGTAACTTTACCCTGAAAGCTGAAAGCTGCAACCTGAAAGCTGTTCATATGCCGCAAAGGCGTTGCGCTTCGTCGATAACATGCGATACCCGTGCGGGCTTTATGCCGTATTCTTCGAGTATATGCTTTGTGGAAATACTTCTGCATAGAACTATTTTACTGTCGAGGAAACGCCGCTTCTCACCGGTAGTCAACGTTGTGAGGCAGGTTAGAGGATGCACGTGTGCTTCTTCGATGAGTGAAAATAGATTCCGCGTACGCGGATAATCCCATCCTATGAGCGTAAGGTTGGAGCATTGCGCATACCGAACGGCGTTCCTTGTAAATCGGGTGTTTGTCACAAGCCAACCCTCATCCACACGCGACGAAGCTTCTGGAGTATTCTTTAAGTCTTCATAACGAGCAAAGACGTAAAGTGCGTCTTTTATGTCGGTCTTGCCGCCAGCATCGTTGTGAAATTTGGCTTCAATACCGACCCGCTTCCCATTCTTTTCGGCAAGAACATCCACTTCGTGCGGCGCACAACGACCTGTCAGAGCCACTCCCGTGCGCGCTCTCCAACCGTGTGCGCGCAGAATTTCAGCAAGAAATTGCTCGAAAGGAAATCCGGAAGGACCTAATTCGAACACGGCGCGCTTGACGGAATAACGCGCCGCCACGGGCGGCACTTCTTCTTTCCGAAGCATGTCGAACGCCTGGCGATATATTTCTTCCGTGGTCATGCCGGTTTTGATTTCACGCATAACGCGTGCGGCGATCCTCCCGCGCATTGTCGATGATGCTCCAGCACGCTCTAGAGAATACTCCAGCTTCGCAGGATCAAATGCTTCCTGCTCGCCGTCGGCCTTGGTTATAAGAACCTGCGCCGGCGCACGTATAATGCGCGGGCTTGCGATAATCTGGCTCATACGGCAATTCTATCAGTGCGAAAGAACTTCATCGCGCGACTTGCTGTGTATTACTTTATTGGAAAGCGGGAGATTTCCCCGCAACTCTGCCTGTCTGCGTCTGCCTGTGCGTGGACGCACGCAGACAGGTTTACCTGTGCTGGCACGGCAGACAGGTGCATCGCACAGGCAGGCGGTGGCCGCTTCTCTATCCATATATCGACCTACGAGGTCGATATATGTTGCCAGATGTGTTACTCCAACAGAAAATCGCCGATCGGCTCTATGTCCATGTCCGCGAGGTATTTCTTGATGGTCTTTCGGTAGTCGCCGAAGACATCTCCAAAGAGATCCGTATTCACGATATGAGGGAGATTTCGTTTACCGCAATAATCGCGAAAACTGCTCCACTTGTATGCATCGAGATGTTTGACGGCGGCCGCGCGGTTTTTCAACTCTAGACCTCTCCACGATTCGGCCCCTTTGAGAAAATCGAGCGGATTGAGG
>DPYD01000054.1 GCA_003545515.1 Candidatus Kaiserbacteria bacterium
GTTAGAATGTACGGCACGCGCGGATGGTATAGCTTGAATAATGCCGCGGGAACGCCTGCGGAATGCGCCATGACCGCCCACAGGGCGTCATAGCGATGTATGCGATGGAGCGACAGTGATTTCCACGCGGCAAGAAATTGAAAAAGGAATTTGTTAAGTATGCCGGTATTTCCAAATCCCACACGATGCACAATGACGTTCCCTATCTTCTCCTCCTTCGAAAGTTCCTTCCCAAGCGCGAGCGTCACCATGTGAAATTCGATATCCTCCGGCGCAATCCGATTCGTTATTTCCTTTATTGCCACCTCCGCGCCTCCGACATGTTTCGGAAAGTATGCGAGCGAAAGAATCAGGATCTTTTTCATGTTGTCATTCGATGTCACGGCTCTATTTTTGTGTGTTGTCTGTTCAACAGTATTTCCGCATACGCATATCGCAATTGATTCGCGAATGCATCGCCCTCGCCTATCGAGCGCCGTAATAAACTGCCAGAAGCAAGATGTGCCGCATATTTTTCTTGCGTTATGTTCGCACCGTATACTTGATCGGCATCCGAGAGAATTATTCTAAGCAGGAAACGCGTGAGAACGGGTACGTTTCCGAGATTCTGATCAGCTAGCGTGATAAGAAGAGGCAATTTTGTAGTACGCTTGAGTAGCACTCCGGCGAGCGCAGCGTAACTTGCCATGAGAGACCACGCGAAAAGGTATCTGTGTTTTTGATACAACGCTCTACCCTTCCAAAATCCAATACACGGAAGCAAGTATTTGTCCGTCGAGAACCCAAAACCGATCCGATGAATGTGCGCGTTTGGTGTTGGCGGTGTAGTCTTCCGCGCATCGTGAGAAAATTCCGTCGTTACAATATCAAATTGAACGTCGGGCATTTTGCGCATCAATTCAATAAGCGTATCTTCTGCGGGCCCGGTGGTCGGATGGAATGTTGTGGAAAATACGAGAACACGCTTTTCGCGTTCAATTCCCCGCGCGTGCGTAGCGAGAAATTCGCGAACATATTCCTCAAGTCCATGTTTCGGATGCCAACCGAGCGCACTTATTTTTGTCGCGTCCAAGCCGGACGCCATGCGATTACCCGCACGTTTCGGGAGCATCACCACTTCCCCTCCAAAGAGACGGGCAACTTCCAATACCGTAAACGATTTTTCGTGCCCGAGACCATACTCATCGCCTTGTCCATTCTCTCCGACTAATATAAGTGCATCAACAATATCCTCGACATGAGTGAAATTGCGTTTTTGTGTACCGGGAGAGGTAACTGTGAGAGGCGCACCGGAGAGATACATCTGCTTGAACGCTTCAATAAGCGTTCCGTAGATACCGGCGCGTTCTTTCGGTCCGTATACATTATAAAAATAAGTAATGGCATACGGCAGGATCTCGGTATCTCCGATTTCTTTAACATGTTCCGTATTTTCCGCCTTCGTTGAAGCATACGGGGTCGCGTGGCGTGCGGCACCGGAGTCACCGAATTTTGTTGACGAACCGGCGTATATCAGTTTGCACCGGTGTTTTCTCCAAAAATTCAGTACCCCTTTCGTCCCAACAACGTTGAGATCACGCACTAGTTCGGGCTCAAGGAGACTTTGCTCTACTCGTGCATACTCCCCAAGGTGATAGATGAGATCGATACCGGACTCCGGCACGAGGGAATCAACGTCTTTGGTGTGCCCTCTACGATAATCCACTCCTGCGACATGATTCTCTCTTGAGCCCGCGAAATAATTATCCAGAGAAATGACGTTATGGCCCTCTTGCACGAGCCGTTTGCATAAATGTGACCCTATGAACCCAGCGCCGCCTGTAACAAGAATTGTTTTTTGCTTTTGCATCTGCTCCAGATTACACCAATACTAAAACTCGTCGAGGCGAAACAAGACACATCACTTCATCCGCGCTCATCCGCGCACACGCTTCTGCCTTGTCTGTGGACAACCTCCCCGTCTAATTATTGCACAGCTGTTCACAGATTTAGACGGTTATATTTTGAAGTGTTTCCGAAACGGGCGATCGTCGCCGATGTCATGCGTAACTATGAGGCGAACCTGCGCATCACTGAAACCAAAGAACTGCTTCAGTAGGATGCACTCCTCCGAACAATCGTGAGGATATATCCACACGCTTTGCTGAAGCTTTACAGCTCCAAGACGGCGAATCAGGTGGCGAAATGCGTTTCGCTTTGCATGCTCTTTCATAGACACATCAAATAGAAGCAGGCGCCACTTTCCGTCCCATGCCCGTCGCTGAGATGCGCGCTGTACTTTAATTTTCATAAGATTCATGCGCGCGGCGCGCATTCCTTCTTTCGTCAGTGAAATGGTCATAGCGCCACCGTGCAACGTGTGAGAGGAAATATAATTCCTTTTCTTAGCATACCAGAATGCATTCCGAACACGCCCTCTGTCTTTTGGTGTATCACTCAGAATTTTAACGGCAGGTAGTCCGGCAAGAAGCCATGGCGCTGTGCCCATGATTGTCACGACACCGCCAATAGCGAGCAGAAGGACAAGCAATTCTTTCCCGGAGCGTATATCAAAAAGATCGCGACGTTCATTCGCCTTAAGTCCATCCCTTTTGCGTCTCATCATAATAATATTACATTGTCTCATACAAGCGTCTAACTATTTGAACAGCTGTATACAAATTAGACAGATAACGACTAGAAAAAAGTGAGGGCGAGAAGGGCGAGGAGGGCGACATTGGGAAGGACGACGATAACGCTCATTGCCTTTCTTCTTCCTCCTCGATGATGTTCCAGTCTTTGAGATCCACATGCGCTGTGCCGGGCGCAGAAGAAGCCGGACGCCGCAGCCGCCGCGCGGCGAACACGGCGACAGTTCCTAACGCGACGACAAGAAGCATGCCGAGCCACCAGAGAAGCGAGAGGCCGCCGGATGCAGCTCCCGCCGCGGCGGCCGCGACATTCCTTGCCCGCTCCGGCTCTCTTGTGGGAGTAAGTGCTTCTCTAGCAGGTTCGCCTTCGAGCCGTTCGTCTTCTTCTAAAGATGCCGCGAGTGAATCTTCCGGCTCATGCGTTGGCGCCTCGAATAGTCCCGCATACCCCGCTGCTTCCGACGTTGTCGATGCGGAAATAGATGAAATAACTTCCTCGTCATTAGACGCGCTGCCGAGAGTTTGCTCCACTGCGATATCAGACTCCGATGCGGGATCGATTGCCGCGAGCGCGCGCATCGCGGTCTCCCCATTCGGATATTGCAGTTCCGCGAGGGACGAGGCGTGGAACCGAAGTGTTGCGGGGGTGAGACGGATCGAGGCGCCGCGCAGGAGAATGGTATGGAGAGGGAACTTGAACGTCGTAAATCTGTCGAACACGCGCCAGTTCGAAAGATCCATATCGCGGCCCGAGAGATTCGCTACACTGACACCTCCATCCGAAAGCGCAGTGAATGAAAGCTGTATGATCTCCGCAGTTACTGTAATTCGGTGCGACACACTTGCGCCGCCTCGCGATGCTTCGAGTACGACGGCGTACCGGCCAGGATGCTCAAAGCGATGTGTGACGGCTTTGCCTTCCGCCGCCGTGCCGTCGCCGAAGCTCCACACGAATCGGGCGTCCTCGACAAGCCGATTCCCAGAATTGTAGGCGACGCCCTCAAAACGCACATCAGCGCCGACGACGACAGTGCGATCACTCCCCGCAGAAACCCGCGCAATAGATTCCGAAGAAAGAGAAGATGAGCCGGAGGCAGTGCCCGTGTTCGTATCTGCAGGTACGCCACCCCCGCCAGGCGACGTATTCTGCGAACCCGAGCCAATGGTAATTATTTGCGTTGCACTCCACTCTATCCCGTCATTCGGCGACCAATTGGGACACGTCAGGTCTTCCGGCCGCAGAGCGGCTTGCACGGTCAGTGTGTGAGAGCCGTCCGTGGAATCCTTGTAGTACAGGTTGCGCCGGTACTGGTTGGAGCTCAAGGTGAGTACGAGCGTGCGGACTGGCTCGGCGCTCCAATTCTCCGCATTCGTGGAAAACTCTCCGGTCGGGGACGAAGAAACGATGTGGATACATACCGTATGTCCATTGACGGCACTGCCGCTTACATCCTGGGCTTCGATGGTTATCTGCTCAGAAACAGCGCCGACCGCTATATCTTGCGGCGGCGTTGTAAACGTGAAGCGGACGATATGAGAATTTGCGTACACTGCTGTACCAAAGAGAATTGTACCAAGAACGAAGAAAGAAAAAATGAAAAGAGAAACGAGGACCGGCCCTTCATGTGCTTCCCTTGTCGCCGTCGCGGCCCAAAACTTGCGCGAGAACTTCCGGAGAGACCTCGCCTGCCTGCGCCGAAGCATGGACAGAGCCATTCTTCTGATGATTTTGAGCTTCGGTAGGCAGGCCGCTTTGTTCATGAGATGCATTATCCCGCACATTCGGCGCCGCAGCAGTAGAAGGGCGAGAGGTTTGTGGATTTGTGTAAGTCATTTTTGCCGCCTTCTTTTCGCGTAAAATATCAGCCGGAGAACGTCCCGTACTTCCACGAGTAGAATCAGGTGGACGAGCCGCGGCTATGGCCGCGCGGAGCGCGGAGCGGCCGGGAGGCGACCCTGTCTCCGGGTGGGGAGAGAGTGGGGGTTGAGGATTTGTGTCTCTGTAATGTATATCCCGTATCCCTGCCGAGCCGGGACGATACTGGGGCCGTTCCTTCTCTTCATGACGAACAGAACCTCCACCACCACTATGGAAGCGTCCACCGCCTCCTTCTCTCCTTCCACCACCCGCCTGTTCCTGGAAGCGTTTTTTGTCCTGCTTTGGTGGTGGTGCAAATTCTTTCTGTTGCCTCATGATGAACGCTTCCATATCGACACGAGACCGTGAGTACTGTTCCCGCGAACTCCGAATGACATCGTCGCGATATGAAATAGTGGGGGGATCAATTGGCGGAATGGTCTCCGCCGAGAATGGACGCGAACCAACTCCATCTATCATAAGCGTCAGGTAGATTTGACCGATGCCTAAGCCCACTAAGTCTTCGGCGACAAACGTGGGCTCGAAAATAGTTTTTAAAACTTCTGCATCAAACGGTCCCACGCGGAAACACACAAGGGTACCGACGTTGCCGAATACCGCGTCACGCACCTTTTCCTCCATCTGCTCTATGTACTGGTTCGCAAGCGTTAGTGCCAATTTATATTTGCGCGATTCTGAAAGAATGTCTGCAAACGCTTCGTTCATCATTGATTGAAATTCGTCCACATAGAAGTAACAGCGCGGGAGTTTGGCGAGACGCGCCGCAGGCTCATCGGCGCGTGACATCGCCGCAAGGTATATCTTGACGACCAACATGGACCCTAAGAGCGCCGCGTTCGTTTCTCCCATGCGCCCTTTGGAGAGATTCACGATAAATATTTTTTTCTCATCCATCATCTTCCGCAGATCAAATGAGGATGTTGGCTGACCAACGATATTGCGAATGAGAGGATTTGATGTGAATTGGCCGACTTTATTTTGAATGGCAGGGGTCGCTTCGCGCGCGTAAGTGTCGGTAAAACTTGCAAACTCTTCCGCCCAAAACGATTTCACAATTGGATCTGTGATCTTATCCACGACTGACGTACGGAACGACTTATTCGTTAGCATGCGATTCACATCCAAGAGTGTGGACCCCGGGTATTCCAAAAGCGCCAGAAGCGTGTTCTGCAAAATGTATTCCATTCGTGCGCTCCACGCATCCACCCAAATGCGCTTCAGGGCACCCATGAGTCCGGAAACTACGAGATGCCGCTTATCGTAACCAACGTCTTCCATAACATTGAAACCGATGGGGTGATCGGTGTCGAAAGGCGCGAAATAGACGACATCTTTGATACGTTCGTGCGGCACGAAGTCGAGGAGTTTCTCTGCGGTCGCACCGTGCGGATCGATAAACGCGAGCCCCTCACCGTTCTGGATATCCTGAATGGCCATGTTCTCGAGCATAGTGGACTTGCCCATGCCGGTTTTACCGATGATGTACACGTGTTTTCCGCGATCTACTGCGCGTATGCCGAACATCTCGCGCTTGCCGCGCGTGTGTGTCGACGCGAAATAGTTTATACGACGATCGTCGTCCTTGTTGGCGCCTGGGGACATAGAAACAGTATAACTCCAAAGCACAGAACACAGGAAACAAAACGATTAAGAACACAAAGCACAGGAGTCAGAACACAAACAAAACACAGAACACAAATTGATCTTTGAGAAGTTTGTATTTTTGGTCTCTATTTGTGCTTTGTGCAGTCTGTGTTTTGTGTTTTCTATTCTTGCTGTAGCACCTGCCGCAAGCTCCGATACTTATTGGCCGGATCCCAAAACATATAGCCATAGAGACCGGCATCGTTGACCGCCTTGATCTGCGCTTCTACCATCGCCGGCGTGTATGCTACCGGGTAATCAAAGCTCTGGAGCCATGGGCGCATGACCGACATGGCGTAGGATGGTTTTTCATATATTGCGGGAGTCGACGTCCCGATGCGCGTGTGCGTGAATGATTGTGTCGCAGTCGTTGTTGCAAGCGTACGCCGCACGGCCTCGCTCATCGAAAAATGCACAATGTTATACGCGTTCGCATTCACATCGGTATAACCGTGGAAACCCTTCGGGTAGTGCGATGGATACACCATGGGGGCGACATAATCGAAATACGGGAGCGTACGCTCCAAGACCTGTCCGATGTTAAGGTCGTCCTCGTTCGTCGCCGTCATGCCGAAGAGGTCGGCCGAGAGAACGGCTCCGGTCAGTTTGAGTTCCGCTTGGAGAAATCTGTAGAACTCTTCAAGGGCGACTTGTTTTCCCTTCCCGATGCTCCACGGGAAATAAATGTCCTTCATGTCGCCATCCGAAGGAAAGCGAATGTAGTCGAAGTTCAGCTCATCAAAACCCATCGCATAGGATTCCTTTGCGAGTGTCGCGATGTATTCCCAGAACGGCCGTGCGCCGACATCAATGAACGAGAGTCCTTTGTGGTCCTTCCATGGCGTTGATGTAGCGCTCGCCTTTTTTACCGCGAGTTCCGGATGCGCTTTCGTATAAAGCGGGTCTTGGAAGACCGTGATGCGTCCGATAACGTAAACTCCATTGTCGTGCAATTCCTTCACGAACTCCTTCATGTCGTTGGCACCGCATTTGTCTGATACATAGGGTGCAAGCATCGGGTCATCCGATGGAAACGCAATGCCGCCCGAATAATCCTTTATGTCGATGACGATTGCGTTCAGCTCTGTTTCGTAAATAAGCTTCGTTAGGTCATCTCTGAACGACGGAGTGCCTGCCGCGCATTGAGTCATATAAATCGCCTTTACCGGCACGGGGGTGGGAATGTGTTTGACAGCCGGAACCGTCGGTTGTGTCGAGGTGCTCGTTTCGTATACGCCGGAGATACGCACGAACGACAGTTGGGGGGATCCTGAAGAGTATGCAAATACACCCGCCGTCCCAAGTGCTATAAACGCGGTGGAGGCGAGCAATCCGGCACTATAACGTGTCATGTGTATTGGATGGCGAGGGATTCTCCACCGTCTCGGTGTTTTTACGCTGTTCTCCTGCGCTTCCGCGCCGTTGCACGGCAATACCAAGCCCTATAACGAAAATACCTGCAATGAAAAATAGAACAGTATCCCAACTCGAAGGAAATCCCAAGAAGGGCAGTACGGCGACAAAACTACCTGCGAATATTATGAGAATATCAAGAGTCATACGGAACAGCGATTAATCACAAGAGTATAGCCAATCGGAAATAAATCAATACTCTATTCCACAGACGTTACCAACTAATACCTTATACCTGAATGATAACAACGAATTCGCCCCGCGCTTTCTTATTTTTTTCTATGCTCTTTGAGAGTTCCGCGGGAGACCCAATGAGAACCTCTTCATGTATCTTTGTTAGTTCACGCGCAATGGTCACACGTGCATTTGGCGCCGCATTTGCAAGCTCGCCAAGAAACTTAAGAATCCGGTGCGGCGATTCGTAGAGAATGACAGGTACTTCACTCTCGGCTATCTTTTTAACTGCAGTTTGGCGCCCCTTCTTGTGCGGCAAAAAGCCGAGAAATAGAAATCCGCCCGCGGAAATACCCGCTATCGAGAGCGCCGCCGTTAGGGCCGATGGGCCCGGTATTGCCTCTATGTTCGCCTCCGGCAATTCTTCGCGCACTTTAGCGACTAATCGCGCGCCCGGGTCGGAAATACCAGGCGTGCCTGCATCGGTCACATACGCTACATGCTCTCCATTTTCCATGCGCTCGATAACCTCTTCTGCTTTCTTGCCTTCTGTCGCGGCATCGAGTCTGAAAACCGATGTACGTAGTCCGTAGTGTGAGAGCAGTTTGGAAACAACGCGCGTATCTTCTGCATATATCGCATTGCATTCCTTTAGTGTCCACAGTCCTCGGAACGTCATGTCTCCTAAATTACCAATAGGAGTCGCGACAATTGAGAGCTTACCCATGTGGTCCACATTACTCTTCCGTTATTTGCTCTGCAACCTTATAGATGTCTCCTGCGCCCATGGTGATAAGCAAGCTTCGAGCTTCGAGCTTCGAGCTTCGAGNNTTTTTCGGCGAGCTTTTCGCTCGTGATGCCTTCGAGCGGCTCCTCGCGCGCGGCGTAGATGGGCGCGAGAACGACTTCATCCGCTTTTGCGAGCGAGTGAGCAAAAGCTTCCATGAAGTCGCGCGTGCGAGAGTAGAGGTGTGGATGGAACGCGACAAGTATCTTTTTATCGGGAAATTTCTCACGCGCGGCATCCAGTGTTTTTTCAACGGCAGTCGGATGGTGCGCGTAATCANNCGCCGCCGTTTTGGCGGCGCGTGCATTCATCGCGTTGAATTCTCCGAGAAGCTGTAGTTCCGGCACTGTGGCGCTGGTGTAATCAATGATGGGCGCATGTGCCCCGCCGAGAACCGCCGCGACAACCGGGTCGGACGGGTTTGCCACAATTACGCCATGTTTTGGCACGCGCTCCACCGCCGCGCTAAATGTGCTTTGGAGCGCCGAGAGCGATGGAAAGAAATCGGTATGGTCAAGCTCGACATTTGTGATGACGAG
>DPYD01000056.1 GCA_003545515.1 Candidatus Kaiserbacteria bacterium
TCGTTCGCGAATCCGCCCATCGCTTCATCGCGCGAGTTGTCAAAGACTTCCCAGATGAGGTGATGAAGGCCGGAGGTCCCCGTCGTCCCAATGTACATGCCCGGGCGTCGGCGCACTGCTTCCAACCCTTCAAGAACTGTAATGTCTTCAGCTCTGTACGACGAACCCCCCGTTTTGGGGGCATTGACCGTCGCCTTTTTCGCCTTTTCTTTAGCCATATTTTATGGCTTCAGTGTAGCAGAAATGGAAGCAAAATGGAAGGGGTTTTAGCACGAGTGGGGATTCCGTATCATCTCAATTTGAAGCAGAAACGGGGCCCTTTTCTTCTACCGTATTTCAAAACCTTTTGATTCTAGGACAGAATGTATATTCCTCATGCGTTGGTTGGCTTCCTCATCTGTGAGCGTACGATCGAACGATTGGAACACGAGACGAAACGCGAGTGATACTCTACTTTCTCTTTCAAAGCGATCGAAAAGATGCTCACGCACAAGCAATTTCCCCGCCTCTTTTCGTATCAAATTTAGAACTTCATTCTCGTCTGTCCCTCCCGGAATCCACATTGCAATATCCCGAACGATAAATGGATACTTCGAAAAATGCTGATATCGTTCGGTAGCAGATACGGGCAGATTTTCGTATCCAGCCCCTTGGAGCGTTGTGAGTGCCATATCTTTCAGAAGTTGCTCAGAAACTCCTTCTTTCTCGCTCGCGATACCGACTGCGATTTCTTCCTTCCCGTCATGCCCGCTTTTCCTCGACGGAGTAGGCCAAATAGTCCCTATTTCAAAAATACGCACTTCCGAAATACCGAGTAGATCTTTGCGGTGGATGTTTTTTTTCAACGCTTCTTCAAGACCGAGAACAAGACTTTCCCTAAGATACGGATGCTCACCGCCGACTTTATTCGCAACTGCACGCCGACCGGAATCGGCAAATACCGACGTGTACACTTCATCATACCCTTTGCTCACAAGGTCCTCGCGTACGCGCTCGCTCCGATAGAAATTCTTGTTTGTTTCGGGCTTATGCGGAAACACGGAAAGTTCAATGGACGGCACTTTATCGTATCCAATAATACGACCGACTTCTTCGATTAAATCCTCGGGTATCACGATATCAAGACGCTCAAAAGGCGCCTGAACGGAGATTTTTCCGTCACGCGTCTCGTATAAAAATCCGAGACGGGCAAATACTCGGGTTATGTCGCTCTCCGAGAGCGAGGTTCCGAGAGTCTGATTTACTTGCGCAATAGAAACTGAAACACTCCGCTCTTCCTCCGGTTCCGGATATTCATCCGCAAATCCGACAAGTTCGCCACCGGCAATCTCTTGAATAATCTCAATACCTGCGCGCATGCCGTATCCGGCAAGATTCGATGAAAGAACCTGTTGAAAGCGTTCGGATGCATCGGTGCGCAATTTCAGGGCTTGGGCGGCCCGTCTTACTGAAATACCGTCGAAATTTGCCGCCTCAAGAATGATGTCTTTCGTTTTTTCGTCAACACCACTCGTTTTTCCACCCTTGATACCTGCGATGCCGATAGTTGCGTCGGCATGCGCGTCAGTGATAACCATCATCGCGTCGGAAAACGCATACTCTTTATCCTCCAGAGTAATCATACTTTCTCCTTTTCTCGCCATACGTATGGAAATTGCATAGGCCTCTTGCTTTTTCAACTTCCCAGCATCAAAAGCGTGCAGTGGTTGACCAATATCAAACATCACATAGTTCGTCGCATCCACCACGTTGTTGATGGATTTTTGTCCGATTGCTTCGAGACGTTTTCGCAACCATTCGGGAGAGGGCCCTATTTTCACCCCTCTTAAGTGTCCGGCAATGTACCGTCTACACAACGAATTATCTATCGTGACAGAGATCGTATCGGTTTTTTTGGCAAGCATGTCATCAACACTTCGTTCGTGTTTCTTCGGGACAAACGGTATATTAAGAATAGCGGATAATTCTTTTGCGATGCCGTAGTGACATAAACAATCATGTCCCCGGTTCGGCGTTACTTTCACGTCCAACACATCACCCTCGACACTCTCTATCTCGAATACATGGAACGTAAGCGCTTCCGCAAGCACCGATGCATCCGGTAGCTCCTCCTCAAAATATGTTTGTAACCAGTCGCGTGAGATTTTCATGCATCAGAATTGGTTTATAAACCGCAAATCGGCAGAATGCATGAGGCGAATATCATCGATGCCCCAGCGAAGCATTGCAAGACGATCCAGCCCCATCCCAAATGCGAAGCCGCGGTACTTTTTAGGATCAACACCGGCATTTTTTAATACATTAGGATGCACCATGCCAGCTCCCATCATCTCTATCCATTTGTCACGTAGCTTTTCGGGCGCACTATCTCCGACGATACGCATATCTACTTCGACCGAGGGCTCCGTGAAAGGAAAGAAGCTCGGTCGAAAACGGATTTCAACATTCGCATTCTTGAACAATTCTTTGAAAAAACGAGTAAGTGTTGCCTTGAGATTCGCGAGCGTCACATCCCCTCCAACGACAAGTCCCTCTATTTGGTAAAACTCTGCCTCGTGCGTCATGTCCGTCGCCTCATTACGAAAGACTTTCCCGGGAACGATGACACGGTAGGGCGGTGTATTGCCCTTCTTTACCTCTCCCTCCATGTAGCGCACCTGGACGGGACTTGTGTGCGTACGCAATACATATCCTGGCTCGTCCTTTATGTAGAAAGTGTCTTGCATGTCGCGCGCCGGATGGTCTTTCGGAACGTTCAACGTATCAAAGTTGTACCACTCGCTCTCTATGAGAGGTCCCTCGGCAAACGTAAATCCCATGTTGTAAAAAATGGAATTCGCCTCGCGAATAAGCGAGGATATCGGATGCATGTGGCCTCGTCTTGATATCTCCATCTCACACATTCTAACCTTTCTGCTATAATCCTGCGAATGACGGAGATTGGCCATATCATCACCTACGCAGCCCTTTTTACCGCGCTGTTCTTTGAGGTGTTTCTACTTGTTTCATTTCTTGAAAGACGATTCGGGAAAACGGTCCATACGCCTAAATCGGCAAAAGAACTTGCCTTGCCGCGCGTTGCCATTGTCGTTCCATGCTTCAACGAAGAAAACACGGTCGCGGGTACGCTCGATTCCCTGCTCTCCCTCTCGTATCCGCACGGTAAATTGGAAATTCTCGTGATAGATGACGGTTCTACCGATCGCACGGCAGAGATTGCGCATAAATATGCTCTTGATAGTCGTGTCCGTATTTATCGCAAAAAAAATGGCGGTAAACATACGGCGATGAACCTTGCTCTTGCAAAAACCGATGCGGAGCTTATCGGTTGCTTAGACGCAGACTCTGTGGTTGAAGCTTCATCTCTCGCTATGCTCGCTCGCCCATTTGAGAACAAGAACGTAGCCGCAATCACTCCCGGAATTCATGTAAGAGAGCCGAAAACCTTTCTTCAGCACATGCAAAATGTAGAATATCTTCTTTCGGTCTTTAATCGCTTTATGTTCTCGGCGCTGGGTTCCGCGTTTATCACGCCCGGGCCATTCTCTATTTTCCGCACAAGCGTCGTACGCGAGCTGGGCGGCTGGAGACACGGACACTCAACAGAAGATATGGAGATGGCGCTCAGAATTCAGGCCGCCGGATATCTTATTGGAAATGCCCCGTCTGCATCGGTTCATACGACAACTCCGCACACGCTTAAGGCGCTTTTCCGACAGAGAGTACGTTGGGCATACGGATTCCTGCGGAATGCCATTGATTATCGCTCTATGTTCATAAACCGCATGTACGGAAATCTCGGAATGATTATTCTTCCTGCGGCTCTTATTTCAATAGCAGTCGCGTTGTTTTTCTTCGCAAGAATCTTCTGGTACGGAGCGCATACAGTAGCCCAAACCTACGCACGCGCTCAGATAATAGGAATATCTTTTACGCCGTCCTTTGACCTTTTTTACATCAATACCAGCGCAATATTATTCTTAATATACGTCTCCATACTGCTTATTGTTGTCCTTATTAGCGTTGGCTCTTTGATAAGCACCGGTCGCCGACTGCCACCTTCTAGTACTCCCCTTTTCATTATCTTTTATGGATTTCTCGTGCCATTATGGCTCGCAACCGCCGTCGTGCGCGCTTTCTTCGGAACGGGTGTCCGATGGAAATAACATATCATGGAAGAACCATCTATCGGTACACGCTCTATGCGATGGCAAACATATGCCACTGCGTTTGTTATTACGGCACTCATCTTTGCGACAGCTTTCTACGCCGCAAACTACTTCAACAACTTGCGAGCGACAGAGGTGCGCACAGCACAGGATAACGTCTTTATAGACATCCTTTCCCTTGAGACGCAATTCGCTCTCCTTGCATCACATTCGTGTAGCGACATATCGGAAAACTCCGTTCTCTCACGAGAGATCGGACCTGTCGGTGAGCGTATCGCATATCTTGAAACACAGGCCTCGGTTGAGCAGGACTCGCTCGTTCGACTTAAGCGGTACTACTCCCTACTCCAGATAAAAGATCTGCTTCTCATGCAAGAGGTCTCCGAGAAATGCGGCTTGGAACCTATCTTCATCCTTTATTTCTTCTCAAACAAAGGGGACTGCGAAGACTGCGAGGAGCAGGGGTATGTGCTAACTGCGCTTTCGCGAGACTATCCGCAATTACGTGTATATTCGTTTGATTACAATCTTGAAAATCCCGCTCTGCAGACACTGATACAAATCAACAATGTGGAAAACGATCTGCCTGCACTTGTCATAAACGGACTACCCTACTACGGACTCCACAATGTCGAGGATATAGAGAACATCCTACCGGAACTCACTGCACTGCAAACAACGGAGAGTGAAGATGCCGCGACAATCAAAAGATAACGTGTGATGTGTACTCCCGTGTCTACTTTACGGGGTACAGATCACTTGAGCCGGTGGAGGGAATCGGACCCACGTCTTCCGTTTACAAAACGGGTGCTCTACCATTGAGCTACAC
>DPYD01000059.1 GCA_003545515.1 Candidatus Kaiserbacteria bacterium
GCCATGCGCGCGTACGGCAAAAAGTATTTGAGAGGTTAGCTACCTCTGAAGTTTGTACCCAGCGTACGCCAGATATCCTGAAACGAGGATTGCGACCCAACTTACCCAAAACGGCACCTCCCACGTGTAAACGGCCACTCCCCAGCCGAGAAGTATTCGCGAGAGATGGAGAAGCGCGACAAGCGCAAAGATAACTGTCGCGACTCGGATGAACGTTCGCCGATCCTCCATGAGTTCATGAACCATACGAAAAAACTCCGATTGATAATGTCTTGCTCAAGAAGTATCTATGCTCCTAACTACTTCGACCGCGAGCAGAAGGAACACCACATGATACCATTGCGGCGAATACTGGGTTGCAATTTCCTTGCTAGTCCTACTCCGCTAAAGCTACGAAGGGCTACTTCGCCCTCAGTGACCCATCCCCTTGTTGTGCCTTTCCGTGTGCCGTGCACTTCGAAGCTTGTGAACGAAGTGAACAAGCGAAGTAGTGCGGATAGGGAGAATCGAACTCCCGCCCGATGCTTGGGAAGCATCCGTTCTACCACTAAACTATATCCGCAGAGAGGCACATAATACCATTGTTGGTGTCGGGGCTTGGGAAGTACTCGTTCTGCTTGCCCGTCCTAAGCTTTAGCGAAGGAGGGCTTGCCCGTCCGAATCTTTACCGCGTCCTTCCGTATCATTCCTCGACCTTCGTAGCTTCAGCGAAGTAGGTGGCGAGGGAGGAGCAGAGGAGGGCCGCTAAACTACACCCGCCTTCGCTCGCCGAAGCGAGCTACGGCGGGCACAGCCCGCTAGGGTCGCGAAGGTAAGTTGTCGTACTACTAATAAATATATAATAAAACCTTGCATCACTGCTACTACCACCAATTGAATACGTTCTCAAACCACTCCCGTACGGATGATGTCGCGTGGACGGGTTCGGCCGCAGGCGGCTCGACGATAATAATGAGTCCTTCTCCCTCTTCGGCGAGCGCATACTGCTTACGCAGAGCTTCTTCCATGCCGCGGTCTGTAGAAAGTCGTGCAATATCCTTCTTTAGCTGTGTTTCGCGCTCCCGGAGCTCCGCATATTCACTCTCCACTTGCGCGCGTAAGGCGGCAGATTCCCTCTCCTTTTGATAAACATTCCATACGCCTGATGCCGCAACAAAAACCAATCCCGTCAACACCAAAAGCCCTAACCGCCGCAAGAAAAGCCGCGCCGGATCCCTGCGTTGCCCAGAAGTTGCCATACCCGTATAATACTACCAAGCAAGTATAAGCGAACGTATGAGCTTTTTATTTCATCACAAGACCAAAAAGGTCCTCAAGGTAATCTGGGGGGTCGTCGCCGTCATTGTCATAGTCGGAATGGTGGTCTTTTTCGCGCCCGGTCTCCTGGCATACTAGAGAGAGATCTACTCGGAAGAACCGCGTATGACCTTTAGAAACACCTCATGCGGGATATCTACTTTCCCGCGCGCCAGCATCTTTTTCTTCCCTTTCTTCTGTTTTTCCAAGAGCTTCATTTTTCGCGTAATATCACCGCCGTAAAGATATCCGGTCACATCCTTGCGCATGGCGGAGATGCGGCGCGATGCGATAATGCGCCCGCCAACCTTTGCTTGTATTTTTAGCTCAAACATCTGTCGCGGTAAAAGTTTCTGCAATTTCTCGACGAGAGATTCCGCCTCTTCCTGCATACGTCGACGTGAGACAATGCGCGCGAAAGCGGGTACGGCTTCTTCTGCGACAAGCACGTCAAGACGCACCACGTCTGCGTCGCGCAATCCGGCGAGCTCGTATGAAAGCGAGGCATAACCCGAAGATACGCTCTTCAAGCGATCAAAAAAACCGCGCATCAATTCTCGCAAAGGCATCTCAGCGTGAAGCGTAACTTTGCCGTCGGGAAGCGTTTCGGTATTGCCAATGACCGCTTCATGCTCATACAGTATCCGGCTTAAAGCGCCCACGAGTTCCCCCGGTGAAATAACGGCGATCTTCGCCCACATCTCACGCACGTTCGTAACACCTCCATCGTCGGGAAAACGAGCCGGAGCGTATATTTCCTCCACAATGCCTCCACCGCGTGTTATTTCGTAAACCGTCGTTGGCGTCGTTACTACAAGCGAAAGGCCAAACTCGCGCCGCAATCGTTCTATTACTATTTCAAGGTGAAGCATACCCAAAAAACCACACCGAAATCCCTTGCCCATGACACCGGACGATTCTTCCTCGTAGGAAAGCGAGGAATCCGAGAGTCGCAATCGTTCGAGAGATTGACGTACCGTAATGAGGTCATCCTGACTTTCCGGGTACACGGATGCCCAGATAACGGGGGTTGGCGAACGATATCCAGGGAGGGGCTCAGCACCTCCGCGCGCCGCTATTATCGTGTCGCCCACGGAAGCGATTCCCGGCTTCTTTATGCCTGTGACGATGTACCCTATCTCCCCTTCGTTCAAGGTCGCGCGCGGGAATTCCTCCGGTCTCAAAACCCCGACTTCAAGCGCCGTAAAGTCGGTATGTGCGGCGGAAAACCGGAGCGTATCACCCTTTGCAACGTGACCTCCGAAGACGCGAGCGTAAATAATGACGCCACGATGATCCGAGTATCTAAAATCGAACACGAGCGCCTGTGTCTTGTCACCCTGTGACTTCGGGGACGGTACTCGTTTGATGATTGAATCAAGTAATTCCTTGACGCCTTGACCTGTTTTACCGGACGTGAGCAGTACGTCTTCTTCGGCGCAACCGAGAAGAAGTGCTATTTCGCTTTGCATATCGCTAACGCGCGCGTTCGGCGCATCTATTTTTGAGACGACGGGAATGATAACGAGGCCCAACTCTCGCGCGACGGATAATACGGAAAGTGTCTGCGCTTCAACACCCTGTGTCGCATCTACAAGAAGTACCACGCCTTCAACTGCCGAGAGCGCGCGCGAAACTTCGTAAGCGAAATCAACATGTCCGGGAGTATCAATCAGATTCAGAATATATTCTGAATCTGAAAATTCGAAATTCGGAGCTCGAAATTCGAAATTTGTTTCTTGATTAGAATTTGGAATTTGAGATTTGTTTCGGATTTCGGATTTCGGATTTCGTGCTTCCGGATAGTACTTCCAAATCATCCGGACGGGCTGCATCTTTATCGTTATGCCGCGTTCACGCTCCAAATCCATTTGATCTAGTACTTGCTCTTGCATCAGTCGCGGCTCGATAGTACCCGTAAGCTCGAGCATTCGATCTGCCAAGGTGCTTTTACCGTGGTCGACGTGAGCGATGATAGAAAAGTTCCTTATATTCAACGTCATACGCGATTTTTTTATCCCCTAAAACCGAAAACGCTATTGCGACCTGGACGGTCCGACGTCTTCAGCGGAAGCAGAAACGGTAATCTCGCCTTCTGTTTTCGGAACGCGCCAGAGTTTTGAGCGTATCGCTTCCGCTGTCTCTCTGTATTCACGATTGCGTAAGAGCCAATACACGAGCGCCGTTACTATAATGCCTGTAACGCCGCCCGCAAACCCCCGCAGGAAAACAGAAACAAGCGTTGAGGTTAATGTGAGCGGACCGACTGCAACAAGCATCATGTATGCTCCCGCGCCGCCCGCGAGAGCCGCAAGGATACCTTCAAAGAATGTGCGACGCACCGCGGAAAAAAATCCACCGAATTGATATTCGAAGAGGAGCGCGAGAACGAAGGTGGAAAGTATAGATATCGACGCATACGCGAGTGCTAGCGCCATGACCGAGGTCCCGGTAAGCTCCTCGACGCGTAGGATCGCTTCGACAAAGTTGAGGACAGATGTATTCTGAAATGCGCGGAGATACAGGACGCCCGAGACCAACGTGCCCACGGCTCCAGCGAGCGCGACCAGAAGCGGTACGAGTGTGCGACCGGCCGCGTAATATCCCCGAACGAGAAGGAGCGTTAAACCCTGTGCCGCTAAAGAGAGTGAGAAGAGGGCTAACGCGGCGGAGGTCAAGCGCGTATCCGTCCAATCGAAGGCACC
>DPYD01000073.1 GCA_003545515.1 Candidatus Kaiserbacteria bacterium
TTCTGCAGAAGCATGTTGCATGGCGCGCTCACACTCATACCGACGGAAGACCACGAGACGACGAATGACTTCCCTCTTACAATTTGAGCAGGTTCCGCAATCATGTTCGCGACAGCTTGTACGGGAGGAGCAGATATCTGTGTCCCTGTGCCTATCGGAAGAAGAGCGCGCCGGAGCGCCTGNNAGGTTGTTCTTGAGGGTATTGCCCGGTCCCTTGATTAACAGGAAGAGTTGTCTGACCGTTACTCGAGACATTCGATGACGGCCTGTTAAACAGAGATGAGAAAAACTGTGTGATGCTGCTTCCCAAGGTTCCTTGCGTCGTCGCTCCCACAGGAATGGCACTGTTAAAAAACGGGCTCATGTTGGCAAACGGCGAAGTGCCCTGTCTATGAACACTTGCAGTACCGGCAAACGGTATCGCGTTATTAAACGACATGTTGAACAACTGCGCATATCTTCCGACAGTCGTTCCAAGAATATCACTCGCTCCTGCGTTACGCAGAGCTCCTGTTCCACCAAACCATACTTTAGCGGCGTTCTCGTACCCGCCGTACTTCTGAACGAATTGTGAAAACTTGTATTCAAACACCGATTCCTGTGCCTCTGGACTACTAACGAATTGCTGTGGGGTAAGCGCTTGACCAAGCGCTTCTCTTGTCCATGAGGGGATATTACGGCCCATTATCTGATACTTCCCATAGGCGTGGTCACCACTTTTTGTTTTCGGCCCTATCGCATCGTATCGTCCTCCGCTTTCAATGCCCGAAATCGCTTGTTTAGCTCGATCAAGATCCGCGGGGTCTATTCCAGGACCGAATGTATTCATGGATCGCGAGACAGGGTTGCCTAAAGTGCCCGCCGTGTCTTTGCCAACACCCTCGCCTGAAGAAGGTAGTCGCGCAACATCATTGGTCAGATTAGTATTAAGCTTTAGTTCTTCCGCTATCTTTCTCGCCTCAACTTCATCGCCACTTTTTATTGCTTCGTTCAGTTGAGCCGCCAGAGTCGGATTTTCTTTCACCGCTTGTTCTGCATTCTCCCGTCCTATGGTTGTCGAGAGAGCGTCCACGAGGGTTTGATTGCCATTCAAAGACCCTTCAAGACGCGGAGGAGCGTCTTTTAGATCCCCCAACTTCTTCAAATCTTCCGACAAACCGCTCGTATCATACTTCGTCATTTTTTCGAATGCTGAGTTCACCAGGCCAAGTAATTCATCATTGCAACGTGATTTTGGACCAATGATTTTCTCTTTAAGGCCAACTGCTTTGTTCTCTTCCGCCACAATAACAATTCTCGGCTCGTTCTTTTCCGGAGGACATCCGCGCCCTTCAGCTGACGGATTCTCCTTATTTTCGGGCTTGCACTGGTTGGAAGCGTTGGTCGTCACGATCAATACGGGCTTTAGTTTCTCAACGGCTATCGACAGAGAGGAGGTCAGGTCATAGCACGCACTCGGGCAACTCGATATTCTTTTAAAAATCTTGTCGGCCTCATCTGGAGGAGTGCTAAAAGGCACTTTGGTAATTTTCGGCTGACTGGTGTTGGGATCTATTTCTGCGGGAGAAGGATTCGGACAAAATTCAGCTTTGAGCGGTTGCGCAGATGCAAAGACCACTGCGGCATTCGCGAAAAATAGAACCGAGCTTAGTAAGATAACAGCTGCTGGTTTCGCCATTGCAGTCCATTGTACCCTTCCCCAAGCGAATCGACGTGAATGGATGTTGAAAACTCATAAACACGCCCCGGTTAGTGCATAAGGAAACTTCATTAGAGAGCAATTTTGCCGCTACTAACGAAGTAATTTCCACTTAGAGCAATACTACCGTGCGGTTGTTAGAGCATTCAAGTACCCCGTTTTCAATTGAGTATTTTTTCGTCCCGTCATCGCGGCGCACTGTTATGACGCCTTTCTTGAGAGTCGTAACAAACGGCTCGTGGTGAGCAAGGACTGTAAACTCTCCCGCGGACCCGGGAAATGTCGCGGAAATTGCAGGGCCCTCGAAGCGCGTCTCCCCCACCGAGGCGATTATGAGGTGAAAAGTGCTCATGTAAGTAGTTAGTAGTAAGTAGTTAGTAGTGAAATGCAATATGTTTTCTACTGACTATTTTCTACTTACCGCTAACTACCTCATCAATGCTTCCTTTCATGTAAAACTCCTGCTCGTTTTGTGTGTCATGTTTGCCATCAAGAATCTCACCGAAGCTTGCGACCGTGTCTGCGAGTGACACATATTTTCCCTTTGCGCCAGTGAAGGCCTCCGCAACAGAAAACGGCTGTGAGAGAAACTTTTGAATCTTACGCGCGCGGTAGACTAGTTGTTTGTCCTCATCAGAAAGCTCCTCAATACCAAGAATAGCGATGATGTCTTGCAAATCCTTGTATCGCTGAAGGACGCGACGCGTCTCGTTGGCCGTCGCGTAATGCTCTTCCCCGACGATCTCCGGTGTGAGAGCTGTTGAACCGGATTCGAGTGGGTCGATGGCCGGGTAAATGCCGAGAGACGCGAGTTGACGCGAAAGCACGACTGTAGAGTCCAAGTGTGCGAATGTAGTGGCGGGCGCAGGGTCGGTCAGGTCGTCGGCGGGTACATAAATTGCCTGTACCGAGGTTATGGATCCTTTCGTCGTTGAAGTGATGCGCTCCTGCAAAAGCCCCATTTCTGCGGCGAGAGTCGGCTGGTAACCCACTGCTGAAGGGACACGACCAAGAAGCGAGGATACTTCGGAGCCCGCTTGCACAAAACGAAATACATTATCCATGAAAAAGAGTACGTCTTTACCTGCCCTGAGCGAAGTCGAAGGGCCGCCTTCATCATTAGTTCCTATATTGTCCCGAAACGCTTCCGCCATCGTTAAACCGGAGAGCGCAACGCGCGCGCGGGCGCCAGGCACTTCATTCATTTGCCCGAAGACGAGTGCGGTTTTTTCCAAAACGCCCGAATCTTTCATCTCGTGGTACAGGTCGTTGCCTTCACGTACGCGCTCACCCACACCGGCGAATACAGAGTAGCCGCCGTGCTCGCTCGCGACATTGTGTATGAGTTCCTGTATGAGCACTGTCTTCCCAACGCCCGCACCGCCGAAGAGTCCGACCTTGCCGCCCTTGATAAAGGGCGCTAAAAGGTCGATTGCTTTAATGCCTGTCTCAAATAGTTCCGCTTTGGTGCTCTGGTGTATGAATGCCGGCGGATCGCGGTGTATGGGGAGCCGAGCAACATTCTTAGGCGCCTCTTGTCCGTCTATTGGGTCGCCGACGACGTTGAACATCCTTCCGAGCGCCGCCTCGCCCACGGGGACATGGATAGGGCCTCCCGTGTCTTCCACCTCCAAATCGCGCGCGAGTCCTGCTGTGTCCTGCATGGCGATACAACGCGCGCGGTTTAATCCAAGATGCTGGGCGACCTCAAGCGTCAAGGTTTCCTTGCCATGCTTGACGTGAAGAGCGTTCTTGATGGGCGGCAGGTCTCCGCCGGAGGCGGACCCGCCTTCGGCGGGAAACCGCACATCAACGATAGGCCCGATTATCTGAGTGATTGTCCCCTTTATCATACAGTGAAAGGATTATACCCGTCCGCAACAAAATTTCTAGTGGATAAAAAGAGCGGCTTCGGGAGGGCGTCCCAAGCGAACCATTCCCATCGTTCGAATTTGTCCGGTTCCGCGAGACGCGTTTCTCCGCATTTCCAATCGGCGACGAAGCTGACAGTAACGTAATGCGTCCCAATATCTTCCCAAATATCGTTTGTAACGGCGATAAAACGCACACGTCCCAGCTCAATGCCTGTTTCTTCTCGTGTTTCCCGTATCGCACACTCCTCGGGAGATTCATTCATTTCAAGCTTCCCGCCCGGCGGGCACCACTCCCCCTCTCCATGTCCTCCCTTACGTAATCCAAGCAAGACTTTTCCCGCCTTGCGCACATATACTCCTGCGCCGACACCGGGATATTTCATGTCAACCTTAATCATGCAGTTCCGTCATCAGGTGAACGTTTGTGTTTCTCAATACCATCGAAAATTTTTGAGAGTCGATTATTTATTTTACGAAGCCCTTCCTCCACCCTCTCTTCATCTTCTTTGATGGAATCACTGAACACGGCTCCTTTCACGCCATCCATGTTTGATACTGAAATATCCCGAAAAAAGTGTATGTTTTCGTCAATACACTTCGCCATTTCCGTAAATTCTTTTGTCCCCACATCTTTTCGGTATTGATTTAAAATTCTCCGTACATATCGAATTGTTTCTGCGAAAACGAGTCTGCTCGCATCATGTCCTCCCTGCGCTCCGCGCAACTCTTCAGTCGTCACAGCGGTAGGCAGGGTGACTTCGACAGCGTCCAGAAATTCTCCCAAAGCATCCGCCAAAATAGCCGGGTCGGTAATTGGCACAATGTCTTCGAAAAGATTTTCGCGGATTTCTTTTTGTTTCTTACCCGCCAATTCCCCCTTCCAATCACCCGTTAGGAAGACACGGTCGTACACAAGAGAAAGCTGGTGGCATAATCGTTGCGTAAGCTCTTGCTCATCGAGGTCCTCGATATTTTGAGGCATTTTATACTTCTCTTCGAGACCCATATCCTTATCGCATTGATTCAATGCCGCTCGTAATCTCGGACACCTCGCGTGTGATTGCCGCCTGACGCACCCTATTGAAGGTACGCGTCAATTCCTTCACCATGTCGCGCGCCTTATCGGTCGCATTCTTCATGGCGACCATGCGTGCGCTGTGCTCGGACGCTTTGGATTCAAGAAGCTTATGGAAAACAGCGACGTTGGTTAGCTTCGGAATGAGCGCCGCGAGTACCTCGTCGGCATCCGGTTCGATGGTATATGCGGCAACTGCGCCGTTACCTTGCCGCTCTTCCGAATACTTGCCGCGCTCCGGCGTAATGGAGGCGATGATGTGTTCCATGATTTTTAGCGATATGGGCAGGATTTTGTGGACAGCGGCCTCTTGCTCGAACGTGGAGCGAAAATCCGTGTAGGCAATCCGCACCTCACGCGTTTTGCCGCTCTCCTGCAAGCGAACTACCTCGTCGGTTATGAGACTAAATTGATCCTCATCTATACCGTCGGATATGTTCACATGATGCCGCATCACTTCGAAGCCGTTTCGCAACGCGAATTCATGTCCGCGGCGTCCTAAGCAGATAAACAACAGCTCCTCCGGAAGAAGATTCTCTTCGACAATGAACTGTTCCGTTTTTCTAAGAACGGAGCTGTTGAGACTACCCGCAAGACCTTTGTCGCTTGTTATGAGAAGAATCGCGACTTTTCCTTCTTTTCTTTCTCGCGTAAGCGGATGGTTCTCCGCATTAAAACTGCCCATCACGCTTCCGAGCATACGTAGAGCGGCGCGGGCATACGGCCGTGCAGTAAGCGCGCGCTCCTGGCTTTTGCGCATCTTCACCGCCGAGACCGCCTCCATCGCGCGCGTAACGGTAGAAGTTTTTCTGACAGACTGGATCTTCGTTTTTATGTTCTTTAACGACATAGTGAGTGGTCAATAGAGAGTAATCAGTAGCTACTTTGGATTTGTATTTACTATTTTCTACTGACTATTTACTACTTACTAGTTAAAAAGTTCCTTATGCGCCGATTTGAAACTATCAAACGCCTTACCCAAGGTCTTTTTCAGCTCATCCGAGAGCGCGCCAATTTCTTTTATGTCATCCAATACTTGGGGGTATTTTGCATCAAGGAAATCGAGCAATTTGCTCTCCGCTTCGCGTACACGCTCAATAGATACACCGCCGAAAAGTTTTTGTATCGCGGCATAAAGAACGGCGACTTGTCTTTCCACGGGAATGGGAGAACCGTTTTTCTGTTTCAATATCTCCACCATGCGGCGACCGGATTCGATGCGGTCAGCGGTCGCCTTGTCGAGATCCTGCGCGAATTGCATAAACGCTTCCAGTTCGCGAAATTGGGCTAGTTCAAGCTTTAATGTTCCTGCAACTGACTTCATCGCTTTCGTCTGCGCGGCGCTCCCGACACGGGAGACTGAGAGACCGACATCAATCGCGGGCCTGACGCCTTTGTTGAAGAGCGACGCATCAAGGAATATCTGTCCGTCCGTGATAGAGATGACGTTCGTGGGAATGTATGCGGATACGTCACCGTCCTGCGTCTCAATAATGGGAAGCGCCGTAATCGAGCCGCCGCCTTTTGCATCAGAGAGGCACGCCGCGCGCTCCAAGAGTCGTGAATGCAGGTAGAAGATATCGCCCGGATACGCCTCGCGACCTGGCGGACGGCGCAGAAGTAAAGAGAGCTCTCGATATGCAACCGCCTGCTTAGAGAGGTCGTCATAGACTATCAAGACATCTCGCCCCTTGTCCATGAAGTATTCTCCTATTGCAACACCGGAGTACGGCGCCAGGAACTGAAGCGCCGCGGGAGCGGATGCCGGAGCATCCACAATGATGGTGTATCCGAATGCACCCGCATCTTTCAATTGCTGGACGATGCGCGCCGTCTTCGATTCTTTCTGGCCGATGGCAACGTAAATGCATATGGGGCGCGATTCTTCCGGTTCATATCGCTGATTGATTATGGTATCTATCGCAACCGTCGTTTTTCCCGTTGCGCGATCACCGATAATAAGCTCGCGTTGACCGCGGCCGATGGGTATCATTGAGTCTATTGCCTTGATGCCCGTCGCAAGCGGCACCGAAACAGACTTTCTCTCGATGACACCGGACGCCTGCCGTTCTACGGGCATCATTGTTGTCTTTTTGAAAGGACCCTTTCCATCTATTTGCTCGCCAAGAGCGTTTACGACTCGACCCAAAAGCTCCTCGCCCGAGGGAACGGAAAGAATGCGACCCGTCGATTTCACGGTCATACCCTCCGATACGCGAGCGGTATCTCCCAATATCGCCGCGCGCACGCCGTCTTCTTCTAGATTAAGCAAAAGACCGTACAGAGACCCTTCGGTATCCATGGCATCCTTCAGGGATTTGCCCGTCGTCTCTTCAAATTCGACAATTTCACTCATCACGGCCATTGAAAGACCGTCTATCGCGACGACACCATCGCCAACAGAAACTACGCGACCGGTATGCTCGACCTTCTCTTTCGGTTCGTAGTGTTCTATCTCTTTAATAATTTTTTCTATAGTCGCGTTATCCATACGTTAAGATTGAGTTGTACGATTATATATCGAAAGCAAGTGTTTTTTGAAACTTGCGTCCAAAAGATACCCTTTNNAGACGGCCTCTTTGTGCGCGCGACTATCATTCATATTTGAAAGCGAAATTTTGAGAACGTTTTTTGTATGTTCCCGCGCCGCAAAGCGTTCGAATGCGCGACCTATTCTTGGGAGAAGCGCTGCGCGTCCGCGTTCTTTAAGAGCTGATCGAAGCGCTGCGACGGCAGTCTTCGGCTCTTTACCGTTTTCTATCACTTTCCACAAAGCCATTGCGTATGCTTGTTCCATGTCAGTTATTCTTTCGAGCGTTTGGCCGTACGAAATATTAAGAATTTGTAAATCATTTGATTCNNGCATCCGCATCTTTAAGAAGTGCTTCCGCCCTTGCCTCCGCTTCTCGCACGAGTCCACTTCCCTTCTCTTCAGCACTCTCGCGTGCCAAGGCGACAATTCTCTCCGCCTCTCGTGAGGCGCTGATAACTATCTCCTTCCCCTCCGTTTCCGATGCCGCAAGTTTTTGCAACGCCTCTTCCGCATTTCGCACACCTTCTGCTACTTTTTCACGACGTTCATCGATAATACGAAGCACAGGCTTGTAAAGAAAAAACGTCAAGATGACAAGCAGGAGACCGAAGTTAAAGGCCTGCACCAACAGCAGTTTCCAATTTACACCAAAAACTTCGAA
>DPYD01000052.1 GCA_003545515.1 Candidatus Kaiserbacteria bacterium
GGTAATAGGGTCAGTCACCATATTTTTCTACATCTTGTGCTCTAATTTTCTTTTGGCCTTCCCGGTCCCCATTTTCCCTCTCCATTTCCCCTAATTGTGACTGACCCCATTTCCCTGTAAAGTAGACATTATTGCGTTATCCGCATGAACTTGGTAACCTGATATTTATGGGCTTTAAGGCTAGTCTCATAGTGAACATTCTTCGTCAAGGAAAGCGCTATATTGCACATGCGCCAGCGCTCGACATTTCAACGAGTGGTAAGAGCGCCGCTGAAGCAAGAAAGCGTTTTGCAGAACTTGTACCGATTTTCTTTGAGGAACTTGAGGAAGAAGGAGCAACAAAAGAAGTGCTCTCTGAGCTTGGATGGAAGTATGAATCATCCGTATCAAAGACAGCCACGGCAGGATGGAGGCCACCTGAGGTAAAAAGCGAGCGAATGCAGGTGCGGATTCCGATTACTGCGTAGAAACGTTTAGTGGTCTCCGGCGCGCCTTGCTAAGATAGACACGCATGTCGCGAAAGATCGGAGCCATACATTGGAAGAAATTTGAGACTTTCCTAATTTCTCGAGGGTGTGTATTCAAACGTGAGCGAGGAGACCACCGCGTTTATGCAAAAATCGGTTTAAAACGGCCGATCATTATTCCTCGGGATACTGAACTCCCTCCTTTCATCATTCTTAATAATCTCCGAACTCTAGGAGTGTCGCGAGACACGTATTTGGATTTCCTTGAGGAATAATTATTTAGTATTCTGTAATGGAGTCGGCAGTAATGGTGTCAGTCACCATATTTTTCTACATCTTACGTTCTAATTTTCTTTTGGCCTTCGTCCCCGTTATTTTGTCCCCGTTATTCCGCGAGACATGTACCGCGGGGAGGATTTGGGTGGCGGGTGTAAGATACTCGAGTGAATGACGACGAACTTCGCGCGGCGGCTATCGTTTTTGCGAAGAGCAACAAAGAGGCGCTAGCGCGGGAGCTGACGGATACGAAGGTCTATATACCCGACGATGTTCCCGCATCCGTGTTTATGGCTGGTTCTCCGGGCGCGGGAAAGACCGAGTTTTCGAAGGCAGTTCTTTCACTGCTCGAGAAGCAAACGAGACACCGTGTCTTGCGGATTGACAGCGACGATCTCAGATCGCGCGTTCCCGGCTACACAGGAAAGAACTCGTATTTGTTTCAGGGCGCGGTTTCCATTATTGCCGAAAAAGTACACGACAAAGCTCTCTCGAACGGGCAGACGTTCATTTTTGACGGTACCTTGTGGAAATATGAGAAGGCAGTCGGCAACATTCGGCGGTCGCTGGACAAAAAGCGCGTAGCATTTGTGTTCTATGTGTACCAGAGGCCAGAGATTGCTTGGAAATTTACCGCGGCCCGAGAGCAGGCTGAGGGCAGACATATCCCGAAGTCGGCTTTTATAGAACAGTTTCTGGGTGCCCGCAAAACGGTCGAGCGCCTCGCCAAGGATTTCGGCCCAAAGGTGACCGTCATACTCGTCAAGAAAGATTTCGAGAAGAACACCGTCGAATCCATTGTAGACATAGGGCCAGAAAATCCCATTGACGCCTATATTCGCGAGCGTTACACTAGAGAAGAGCTTGAAATATTGCTATGAATTTCATCTATCGGCTTTTTGTGAGGAAGCAGAAGGAACCCGCGACATTCGCGGAGTTCCTCTTGCGCGCGCCCAAAAAAGAGAAAATAGAACTTTTTATCAAAGCGGCAGAGAAGGCCAACGAAGAACAGCTTGCAACGTTCAACCGCGCTCAGGCAGTGCGCTAACGTAGGGAAAGCCAACAGCCCCGGCTAGCGCCGGGGCTGTTTTGATGAATATTCCCGGGGAGCAAAATTATTATGCAACGATTACCGTGAATTAATCGTGTTTGCCTCCATTTCCACTGAAATTGCGCTACTTTCCCCCTCATGAATTTGGTGCTAGTTTGTCTAGTATGGACACTGCAGGACAAACGAGTGTCTCAAGCAAGCCAGTGCTCATAGTAGGCGTTTCCCTGGTACTGGGCTTTCTTTTTGACTACTTCTTCTTCGAGAAGATCCCAGGCATAGCGTTCACGGCATTCATTGCCGTTATTCTCGTCGGCTTTATTGCGATATCCGTGTACTCGAAGAAGCCCCTCAAGAAAGACTTTTACTGGCTCTTCCCCTTGCTTCTCTTCTTCGCGTCCATGGTCGCGGTACGGTCAAACTTACTGCTGACAGCTCTCAATGCTCTCGGATGCCTACTCTTATTGCTCCTCATCGTGGAAGTAAACGTGCGCGATATGGTACGAAAATTTGTACCGACTGATTATCTCAAACTTCTTTTTTCCCCGTTCAAGTTCATCGACCCTCTCTTCAAAACGTTGGGAGACGTGCTACCCCAAGGAAAACAGTACCGCGACCAGAAGGAGACCGCGCAAGTAGTTCGTGGCATCGCGATTACAGCGCCCATCGTTATCCTCTTCGCCATCCTTTTGTCGTCCGCCGACCCGATTTTCAGCGAGTACTTCTCTGTGTTCAGTTTCGATATTGATTCCGAGATGATCTTCAGGGCGTTTCTTATAGCTGTCGTGGCAATCATATGTACGGGAGCGTACTCATACGCGATGTTCGGCTCCCCTGAAGCGCAAGACCAACAGGCCGGAAAGCGTGGCTTCGGCCTCATAGAGACCACGATACTGCTTGGTTCTATCAACACCCTCTTCTTCGCCTTTATTCTCGTCCAAGTCACGTATCTCTTCGGTGGCGAGAGCAACATCACTGTCCAGGGACTAACCTACGCCGAATATGCGCGACGAGGATTCTTCGAGCTCGTCGCTATCGCAGTGCTTTCGTACCTCATTCTGCTCGCAACGGAAAAGTACATCGAGCGGAACGTGGAGAAGCATTCCAAGCAGTTCAAAATACTTAGTACCGTTCTTGTGCTTCAGGTGGCAGTCTTGATGGTATCTGCGTTCCTCCGCTTGTCGTTGTACGAAGATGTGTACGGATTCACTACGCTCCGCGTATACGTGCACGCTTTCATTGTCCTTCTCGGTGTCGTATTCTCTTTCCTGCTGTACAAGATTCTGATAGAGAACAGAGACAATACCTTTGCATTCCGCACGTTCCTCGCGGTGGTAGTGTTCATGGGAGGCATGAACCTGTTTAATCCTGATGTTTTCATAGCACAGAAGAATATTGAACGGTACGAGGCCACCGGCAAGCTCGACGCTCTCTATCTCACATACCTTTCGGCTGATGCCACGAAGCAAAAACTCAAGGCCCTGGAGATCGATGACGAGGAAA
>DPYD01000012.1 GCA_003545515.1 Candidatus Kaiserbacteria bacterium
CAAGATGGCGACGTGATGGAGTTTTTGCATAGTTAAAAATAAGGCGACCGTCCTCCTCTGGGAGGGCGGTCGCATGGGGTCAGGCTTTGACACAGCCAAATCGGCGATCACGGCGTTGGAATTCTTCGATAGCCTGCTGAAGGATGTTTCGATCGAAGTCTGGCCAGAGCGTGTCGAGGAAAATTAGCTCTGCATAAGCTGATTGCCACAGCAGAAAGTTGGACAAGCGTATCTCGCCGCCAGTCCTGATGATGAGATCCGGATCCGGCAGATCCGCAATATAGAGATGTTGTTGAACCATCTCGGCACTGATTGTTTTCGGATCAAACAACCCCTTTGCCACTTTTTCAGCGATTCGCCGCACAGCACGCGCGATCTCTTGTCTACAGCCGTAGTTGAAGGCGACGACAAACGTGAGTTGGCGGTTGTCGGCAGTCAGTTTTTCCGCCTCATCGATCATGTGGCGGAGTTTGGGGTCAATCCCGTCTCGGTTTCCGATGACGCGCAGGCGGACTCCCGCCCGGTGAAGCTCGTCAACGTCCGTCTTCATGAAATACTTCGCAAGCCTCATGAGGCCATTAACCTCACGAGTTGGACGATTCCAGTTTTCAGTGCTGAAGCCGAAAACTGTTAGAATCTCCAACTTCAGATCGATAGTCGCACGCACCGTCCTTCGCAGAGCTTCAATGCCCTGCTCGTGACCTTTTAGACGCGGCAGACCGCGCTCTTTAGCCCATCTGCCATTACCATCCATGATGATGGCAACGTGTTTGGGCGACTTCTTTTCCTCTTCCATAATCTTGGCCTCCTAGAATGGATCAGAATGGAACAGACTAAATAGAAAACTACAGGGTTGACGAAAAAATACAAGTTTCGGCATCTTGTGGTATAATCATTGACTAATCACAGTAACATTATAATTATGGAAAAACCGAAGGTAACACCGAAGGATTTCTTTATTTGGGCGGGGGCGATGGTGGCGCTCTATGGAAGCATTTTTTCTTTTCTCACGCTTCTTTTCCAGTACATTAAATATGCATATCCTGATCCCTTGTCGTATTACTACGTAGAACCATTCTCCGGTAGCATGCGATTTGCGATGGCATCGCTCATTGTTTTGGTTCCGGTAACCATTGTGCTGATGCGATTTATTCGCAATGACATCGCGCGCGACGCGATGAAAAGTGAATTATGGGTGCGTCGTTGGGCGTTGGTGCTTACAGTATTCATCGCGGGAGCAACGGTCGTGGGAGATCTCATTGCCCTCGTCAACGGATTTCTCGGCGGGGATTTGACGACACCGTTCGCGCTCAAAGTGCTTGTCGTTCTCTTTGTAGCGGGCGGAGTATTTCTGCACTTCCTTGCCGATTTGCGCGGGTATTGGAACGTGAATCCGGCGCGCGCGAAGATGGTTGGATTTGCGGTAGGCGTACTTGTTCTCGCGGCAATAATTTCCGGCTTCTTCATCATGGGCACGCCCGGCGAGATACGGCTAGTTCGTTTTGACAGTCAAAAAGTGAATGATCTGCAGAATATTCAATGGCAAGTGGTAAATTACTGGCAACAGAAGGAACGGTTACCGCAGAATCTTGAAGAAATGAAAGACCCGTTAAGCGGCGCAACTATACCGATGGATCCTCAAAGCGGCTCGGACTACGTGTATCGTATAACCAAAGCGCCATACTCATTCGAGCTATGCGCGGAATTTAATACCGAAAGCAGTGGAAACGCGACTCAATTGGAAAGAATGCCGACACCGGCATATCTCGGCGGAGTAGAGAATGAGAATTGGCAACACGGCACGGGCCAAACTTGCTTCGAGCGCACAATAGATCCTGAACGATATCCGCCTTTCGAGAAAGGTCCGATAAAGCGTTAATCATCGCTCTGGTTGAGGCGGTAGCGCTGATAAGCAATGATGGCCCATTCGGTTGCCGTGACGATGGCCGATAAGGAACTAAGCCATAACCCAAGAGTCGCAAACGCGAACGCTATCGCATATATACCAAAACTTGTGATGAGCGAAGAAAGGAAAGGTGGTTTTTGATCTTTATGCAGGATTATCATTAAGAGCGTTACAGCAAATACCCACTGAGCGCTCATGATGACCCAATCCTGCCACATATGCGTGATTATACCCCTCCCTCGCTCGGTATGATACTCTGTTCCAATGAAGAAGTACGACCATAAGAGAATTGAAGGCAGGTGGCAGAAAGAATGGGAAAAGAAGAAGCTCTATAAAATCTCCGACAAAATTCGAGGTAAAAAGAACTTTTATCTTCTTACTGAATTCCCATATCCATCAGGTAATTTGCATGTCGGCCATTGGTACGCGTTTTCTGTACCGGATATTCTGGCACGACACGCACGCATGCAAGGGAAAAATGTGCTGTTTCCGGTTGGATTTGATGCGTTCGGACTTCCGGCTGAAAACGCGGCCATCAAGAACAAGCTGAATCCGCGAAAATGGACTTACGGGAACATCGATTTCATGCGCAAGCAAATGCGCTCGATGGGGACGTCGTTCGACTGGTCGCGCGAGGTTGTTACTTGTGACCCTTCTTACTATAAGTGGACGCAGTGGCAATTCCTGCAATTTTTCAAGAAAGGGTTGGCGTATCGGAAAGAAACGGCGGTCAACTGGTGTCCTTCGTGCAAGACGGTCTTAGCGAACGAGCAAGTCGAGAACGGACACTGCGAGCGGTGTAAAACGGAAGTTGTTCAGAAAGAAATGCTTCAATGGAATTTGAAGATAACAGATTATGCCGATCGGCTTCACGACGATTTAGCTCTGCTCGATTGGCCGGAGCCCATCAAAGACGCCCAACGCGCGTGGATAGGCCGCTCCGAGGGAGCAGAAATCAGTTTTCAGCTTTCAGGTGCCAGCTTTCAGGGCGAATCCATTAAGGTATTTACGACGCGTGCTGACACGCTGTATGGAGCGACGTATTTGGTGTTGGCGCCGGAGCACCCACTTTTAGATCAGCTTCGAGCTTCGAGCTTCGAGCTTTTAGGAAATGCAGAAGAAGTTAAACACTACATTGAAAGCGCGAGAAAGAAAACAGAACTGGAGCGACAGGAAAATAAAGGGAAGACAGGCGTGGAATTGAAAGGCGTGAAAGCCATTAATCCCGCGACAGGGGAGGAGATACCAGTGTGGATTGCCGATTACGTACTCGCGGGCTATGGCACGGGCGCCATCATGGCGGTTCCCGCGCACGATGAGCGCGATTTTGCGTTTGCGAAGAAATTTAATTTGCCGATTAAGGAAACCGTTGAGCCGATGATTGAGAGAACCATCGGTTCAGATGCCTTTCTCCGAGGTCAACCTTTTAAAGAGCGTGATGCCGTCATTGCAGTCGTTAAACACTGGACGGAGGATAAATATCTTTGTCTCGATTGCAAGCAAAGAGATTTGAATTATTTTGTGGGCGGAGGCATCGAGGCGGGCGAAAATCCTATTGATGCGGGCAAGCGTGAAGTTCGCGAAGAGACGGGTTATATGCATGTAGAGTTTGTTCGAGAACTTGGTGGAATTATTCATTCCCGCTTTTTTTATCCAACCAAAGAAAAGAATACTCACGCACGTTTCAAACCGCTTCTTTTCCAATTGAAAGATCACGCGCGAGAAGAGGTAAGCGAAGAGGAAAATACTCTGTATGATCCTGTATGGGTTGACGCAGGCAAGGTTGCAAATTTCATAAATCGAGCTGATGCAGCACTGATTTGGAAACGTGTGTACGATGACACGGAATATTCAGGAGAAGGAATACTCGCCAATTCTGGAGAATTTTCTGGCATGGGAACCGTCGAAGCGAGAATTGCAATTGCGAAAAAGTTCGGGCGCCTAAAAAAAACATACAAAATGCGCGATTGGGTCGTAAGTCGCCAGCGTTATTGGGGCGTGCCGATACCGATTATTCACTGCGCAAAATGCGGTGAAGTCCCTGTGCCCGATAAGGATTTGCCTGTGAAGCTTCCGGAAGTGAAAGACTACCTGCCCGACGGAAGAGGGAAGTCACCGCTTGCGAAAGCTGGCGTGTGGGTACAAGTGAAGTGCCCGAAATGTAAGGGGCGTGCCGAGCGCGAGACAGACACTCTCGACACTTTTGTGGATTCTTCGTGGTATTTCTTGCGCTACACCGACCCTAAAAATAGAAAACAGTTTGCAGAAAACAGAAAACAGAGTAATTGGATGCCGGTAGACCTCTATTCGGGTGGCGCGGAGCATACGACGATGCACGTCCTATACTCGCGTTTTTGGCAGAAGGCCCTCTATGATCTGAAGCTCGTAAAAGGTAAAGAGCCATACACACGACGCATGAACAGGAGTCTCATATTAGGCCCTGACGGACAGAAAATGTCAAAATCCCGCGGTAACGTAATAGACCCGGACAAGGTTGTAAGCCAGCTTGGGGCTGACACCGTACGCATGTATTTGGCTTTTATCGGCCCTTACAACGAAGTTTCGACCTACCCCTGGAATCCAGACGGGGTAGTCGGAATTAGACGGTTTTTGGAGCGCGTGTGGAAGACAGGGCAGCTTTCAGGTTTCAGGTTTCAGGTTTCAGTAAACTCGAAATTAGAGCTTCTCTTGCACAAGACGATAAAGAAAGTAGGGGAGGATATCGTGGCACAGAAATTCAATACTGCCATCTCGGCGCTCATGATATTCCTCAATGCGGTCGAAAAAGAAATTCCTCGACCCGCTCAGAATGAACAGAGAATAGGAAAAGGGCAATGGGAGATGTTTCTGAGACTTCTCGCACCCTTCGCGCCGCATCTCGTGGAAGAATTATGGCACGAGCTTGGCCACAAGAAATCGATTCATCTGGAGGAGTGGCCGAAATATGATGCAAAGAAATTAAAGGAAGAGACAATCACGATAGTCATTCAGATAAACGGCAAAACGCGCGGCGAGGCGCAAGTGCCGTCGGATGCCGATAAGAGCGCGCAGGAAACGGCGGCACGCGAAGCGGTCGCCTCGCGTCTGCAGGGAAAGGAGGTTAGACGTATCATTGTTGTCTCCGGCCGCCTTGTAAATTTTGTGGTTGCAGAGTAGCAGTCGCATATACCCCTCCAATGTCCGACCGGACCTCCAAGAGGTATATCAGATTTTAAGTATCCGAGGACCCTCCGGAGTGTCTTCGAGCGCGTAGCCCATTTGCTCGAGTTCGTTTCGGATGACGTCCGCGGTTTTCCAATCTTTATTCTTCCGCGCTTTTTCGCGTTTTTGCACCATTTTTCGCACGTTGTCGGGCAGGCTTTCGAGATGAATTTCACTCGCCTCAACGCATGTTCCAGAGACGATATCCAGACCCAGTATGCGATCAAAATCTGCAAGCGTAACGCGTTTGTCGGCAGGGGATAATATGTCGTCTTTTAGTAGCTCCCATAAAACAGCGAGGGCACCCGGAGTATCCAAATCGTCATTAATGCGCTCTTGGAATCTCTTTTTGTATAAGAGAGCAATAACCCCACTCTCATCCGTGCTCTTGATGCTTGAATGGAGGCGAGAAAGGGCATTTTGCGCTGCTTGGAGCGCTTCCCAAGTGAAATTCGCCGGAGTGCGATAATGCGCCTGCAAGAACAGGTATCGAAGCGCCAACGGGTGATATCCGCGCTCGATAATTTCAGAAAGGTATACGACATTGCCTTCCGACTTCGCTATCTTCGAGTCATCAATGCGAATGTGCGCGCGGTGAAGCCAAAAGCGCGACAAAGGCTTCTTTCCCGTCGCGGCTTCTGATTGCGCTATCTCATTGTTATGATGGACGGGAATGTGCTCAATGCCGCCAGTATGAATGTCTATCTGTTTGCCCAACGTCTCGTGTATCATCGCGGAGCATTCAATGTGCCA
>DPYD01000014.1:0-1222 GCA_003545515.1 Candidatus Kaiserbacteria bacterium
CCCTACGCGCCATTCATCCCCGAAGCAGAGCTTCGGGGAAATCTCTCGCTCTCCAATAAGAGAGCGTTGATAGTACTTGCGTTTTATGCGTGAGTGTGTTTTAATTATGTCAGTGAAACCCAACAAGGGAGGTCGTCATGGACCTACAGCCGTTCTTTTGGTACGCCGCTGTAGGTACAGCGGCGACAGCGGGAGTGCTTTTATTCTGGAGCGAGTGCGCTTACATGCACTCAATCTGGAAGAAGATTATCAAGCCGAATCCGGTGACGTGGATCATTTGGACCCTCGGAGCATGGATTTTGGTCCGTGTCGAGTGGGTTGGGTGGGAGCGGAACAAAAATTGGGCCTTCAGCGAGGTCCCACCCAGAATCGGCTTTTTTGTAGTCATTGCGATGACCACAACCCTGATCGCCCTTCTTGCCACGTTCGTCGGCAAGGGAAGAGCGTATCTGGGTGTGCGCGAAGTTGCATGCTTCGCGCTAGCAATTCTTGGTGTGTCACTCTGGTATAAATTTGACGCGCCATGGGTGGCTTTCTGGTCTGCATTGACTATCGACTTTGCCGGCGCATGGCCCACACTGGTCGCCGTGAGGCGACGTCCGTGGGATGAACCGCTCTTCCCGTGGAAGCTCACAGTCGCGAGCGCGGTCTTTAATGTCATTTCGCTGAGCATTCTGACAGCATTCGGTGGAGAGAGTTGGACGTCGTTGGTGTTCGGGGTGTACTACCTCGTTGCCAACTACTTCATTCTCACTCCTCTCGTCGCATACTATGGTGGTCTGAAGCATGCAACGAAGTGACCCGACGAAACGTGCTTCTTGAGCCTTAGACCCGCCGCTTGCATAAACTGTGCAGACGGCGGGCTTCCTTTTCTCACATCGCATTATAGAATGAACAACTCGGGTGTTGTGACAGAAAATGAACTCTTTTTGACTCAATATATAAATGCGATATGGATTCTGCGCTTAGCAATCTACTTTTGATAGACGAGTGTCTTTTTGATGAAAAAAGAGTACAAACATTTGCTCGTGCAATTAAAAAATCAGTTAAAGTCGGTGATATTGTCGTCGACGCTGGTACTGGAACGGGTATCATCGCGCTTCTTGCGGCAAAAGCGGGTGCCAAAAAAGTGTACGCGGTCGAATGGGATCCTGAAATTGCGCGCGTTGCGGTACAGAATATACGAGCGAATAATTTTCACAATACGATTGAGGTCGTAAAT
>DPYD01000014.1:1252-11214 GCA_003545515.1 Candidatus Kaiserbacteria bacterium
ATTTTTATGGATTTAATTTACCTTCGATAATTCAAGCAAGAAATGATGGCGTCTTGCCGAGAATAAAAAAAGTGATGAGTAAAGATTACTGTTACGCTGATATTGACTTGCAAAAATTAATGTCGCGACAATTTTCCGCCAACGTGCGATTGAAAGTCACTCAATCAGGGATTCTCAATGGTATTAAATTAAGTACTGATATTTACTTATCGGGCAAAGTGTGTCATGCAACGACTGACATGAATATGCCCATCATTATCCCCATACCTCCTCGGCAAGTGAAAAGAGGTGATATTATTCCTTTGTCGGTAGAGTACGTCATGGGCAAAGGTTTTCGTGATTTTAAAATAGTAGCTTAATCTCAAAGGAGAATGTAGAGTGGGATTAATCGCGAAGATATGCAGAAAATACTAGACTCATCCTCTGTAGCAGATATGAAGGTGCCTTTTGTTGTGCGGATGCTTTTCAGACACCCTCTCGCGAAGCTCATCGCCGTTTTATTTACGGGTCTCTTTATATTTTGGATATGGATAAACATGCAGGGGCTGGAAGAGGGCTCTATAAATAATTCTTACGGTCTTCTGTATCCCATAATCTCATTAATCGGCGGCTTATATGGGATTATATCAGTTGCGCCAAAATGGGGAGGATATAGAACGGTCATGGGAAGAGGAATTCTATTTCTCTCACTTGGCTTGCTTGCAGAAGTATTCGGTCAGTGGGCTTGGAGTTATTTCACTATCATCAGTCAAATTGAAATACCGTATCCTTCTATAGCAGACGTTGGATATTTCTTGATCGTACCGTTGTACAGTTACGCGATGTATAATTTTGCGATTGCTTCAGGAGTTAGATTTTCATTGCGGAGCTACGCTGGTAAATTGCAAGCCGTCATAATACCCGCCGCGATGATAGCGGTTGCATATTTCTTATTCCTACAGTATGTGGAGATTGATCTAACCAGTCCGATACGAACATTTCTAGATTTCGGATATCCAGGGTTCGAAGCGATCGCAATTTCGATCAGTATTTTGACGTATAGTTTGTCAAGAGGAGTTCTTGGAGGCGTGATGCGCTCGAGAATTTTGTACCTCGTAGTTGCGCTTGTAGCACAGTATGTTACCGATTATACATTCCTGTTTCGTGTTGGAATAGGCGCGTACTATAATGCGGGTCCTGTCGACCTGATGTATACCATTTCGCTTACGATCATGGCGCTAGGCATCATATCGTTTAGCTATGTAGACAATCAGGACGATAATAAAGGAAAATCGACTCTCCCTAAAGTAACCACATGACTCTATGGACAAACTCACTCAAATAGCGAGCAAAATTATCAAAGAGCAAGAGCTCGTCATTGGGCCGCTCGCGTGGAGCGAGGCGAGGAAAGTCCAGGGACTGCGTGTGGATTCGCAGAAAGGTGAGGTCAATATCTCCAACGGCGACCCGAAGGCCACGGTAGATCGGCTCGTGGCGCAATACGAACGGCTTTTCGGACGTGCGTCGCATCANNTCGCAAACCGTGAGCAGGAATCGCTCCTCCATTTCATCAGCCATGAGGTCAAAGGATATCTCACAAAAAGCGAAGCCGCCTTTGCATCCATTACAGAAGGGGATTACGGGCACATTCCGGAGAAGCTGAAAACAATGTCATGGGCGGCCTTGAGCGAGGTGCGCAAGGGGGTCGCAACGGTGATGGACATCCTCGAAGCAACCAATTTCAAGAAAGGGACCGTCGCGTACGCGAAAAAGAAATTCGATCTCCGTGCGGCTATCCGCGATGTCGTGAGCCAGCTTGAGCCGNNAAGAATCTCTTCACCGAAGGCGGCCACGGAAAAGAGTCCATAAAGACAAACGTGCACTCCACCGGCTACGGCCTCTACATCGCGAAGAAAATCATCGAAGCCCATGGCGGGCGTATCTGGGCGGAGTCCGATGGCGACGGCAAGGGCTCGGTGTTCTTCGTGGAGTTTCCGACTGCGTGAGGGGAATTTCCCATCTCGCCACACCGATAATAGATAATAGACGCGCGTCCGATTTTCCTGTGTATTGACTAGAGGATGTGTATCCTATCTTTTTCTTTGTATCACTCTTATCTTCTTTTTCCATGTGCATGACATGGAACTGCGGTCAGTAGGGGGTCGACAGTTCCTACATACTCTCGATTTGTCGTCTCAGGTCTTCAGGATTGGCAAAATGGTACCATTCTTTGCAATATTTACTTATCTGGAAATCTTGACCATCTTTTAGAGCCTGAGCAATGACCTGAGACACACTCGTATTTTCATCAGGAACATTATTCAGGAAACCAATAAATTCGGGGCGATAGCAGGCAACGTGAATGTCGCGTAAATCTTTAGGATGCCAACGATCCGGCGGAGGAAACTCAATGCCTACCACGCTAGAACCTTCTGCTTTTATCAATGCATGTGTTAATGCTGGCGTATGGTCAGTTGCTCCACTTATAGTTCCCAATACCGCTTCCTTCTCCTTCTCCTGCAATTCTGCGACTTTTAACAACTCGTTCGCATCACAAATAACGTCGGTGGCTAAGAAGATAAAAGATGTGGTGATATTTCCTTGCAGTGATAACAATCTCTTTCTAATCTCAAGTGGTCGCGGATCATGAACATAGGTTATATCTATGGAACGATAGCGGTTGCCGAACATTTTTCTAATACTTTCAGCTTTATAGCCAACTGCTAGTGTGACGTGCGCGGAACCAAAAGCGTCTATTACATTATCGAGAATGTGTGTCAAAATAGGCTTACCCTGGAACTCAAGTAGCGACTTCGGTTGTTCTTCGGTTAACTCTCCCATTCGCTTACCGCGACCCCCCGCCATTATTGCGATTTCAGTTTCCTTCATACGTACCAATTATTCTCGCCTCTTTGCTTAATTGCGACAAGAGCCCGTGCTTAAGTGCGACAAGCTCTTTCTCTGCGGGAATATATGACCCTGCCCCGTTCATTGAATTCATAGTAACCCAAATTGGCTTCCTTGGTTCTTTGTCGTCTTTGTATCTCGGTATCAAATGCCAGTGCAAATGTGGGTCGCGATTCCCCAGTAATTCGTAATTAAGCTTCCGTGGTTTGAATGCCCTATATACTGATTCCGCGACCTGTGACATTTCATTAAGAAACCGCTGCCGAGTTTCTTTACCCATCTCATGCAATTCATTTTTGTGTTGTTTTGAGAGGAAAATTGTATAGCCTCTATACAATTGTTGGTCTGCCAGTACAATATAACCTGTCTCTAACTCGGCGACAAAATAGGGATTCTTGCTTTCCTTGATTAGACGAATCCTCTCACAGATGAGGCAGGTCTTCTTGCCGCGAGCGTTTCGCATAAACTTACCCTATATTACCTGCTCGGGAAACATACGACGGAGTACGAAGGACTCCGACCAAGTCCGTCCCCAGCTCAAGTGCTAACGCAAGGTGCGCAACCTTATTTGGTTCTAACTTAGCAAGATTTCCTGGCAATGCTTGTCCAATGTATGTTCGAATTAGATTTGAAAACAAATATTCTTGCAGCATCTCCTTTTCTGCTGACCCGAGTGTTTCAAGATTTTCAACAAGCTCAATGAATAGTTGTCGCAACACCTTGTCTTTTTCTTTAAAAGAATCGGGGATCGAGTAATCGATTTCTACGCGATTATTGTATGTACGCATGGTTTGTGAATTCCAATTATAGTTATATAGAAAGGTTGATCCGATCAGATAATTCGCAGATTGTGCGGGTGTATAATACCCAGCCCCAGCGCTCCGAGGATCAATCGCCATATATTCAGAGGGCTCACCTGGTGTTGAAATTACGTTCTGCAACATCTCGTCTCCATGTGCGTAAGACATTACTGGTTCTTTTGTATTCGCAAGCAATTTCTCACTACTTTCAAGACGTTCAACGAGACTTGAATGTTCTTTACCATTAATTACGATTCGCTTGTCGATTATTTTATGAATTGCATCGTGATTCCTCAGTGTAGCTATCCTGTCTAAGTATATCAAACGCACATTTCGCCCGGGAACAAGCTGTTTTTCATCTATCGACTGAAGTGTATATCGCCACATAGCAGCAAGGTCCGTTATAAAACCTCTTAGGGCACGCTGCATTTCATCCAACTTTCCCTGTTTAAGCAATTCATCTAGGGGGGTGCCGCTTACTTTCTGTATCGCGAGAAATTTGCCTTCGTCACCTCGGTCTAAAAGACGAACCCGCGGCATACGTAAAAAAGGACGCAATCGAACGTAAGAATCATATTCGGCTTCCACTTCACCATATCCTGTAGCTTCCGGTTGCCCTGCAACCCCAGCCTTTAAAAATACTGTTTTCGTTCTGTCACCTACAGACTTGTCAAGCCTGGTGGTATATCTAGATACCTTTTTCTCTTTCCAGCCAGCGTTGTTCTCTGTCATCCAAAGATCTTAACATACGCCGTGCTCGCGCGTTATTTAAAATCCAAGCACTTCCGCTTCTCGGTCAAAGACAACGGCATCGGCATTACCCCGGAAGATATGAAGAATCTCTTCACCGAAGGCGGCCACGGAAAAGAGTCCATAAAGACAAACGTGCACTCCACCGGCTACGGCCTCTACATCGCGAAGAAAATCATCGAAGCCCATGGCGGGCGTATCTGGGCGGAGTCCGATGGGCAAGACAAGGGCGCACGCTTCATCGTTGAGTTGCCTGCGGCATAGACATACACCCTCTTTCGTTCGAGGTGATTCTTTAATTCTCTTCTTATCCACAGATTAAACATACGACAGCTTGATATTCGGACACGACCTGCTAGCATCAGACCTTAACAGCTAGTAATGAGGGTTCCAATTCGGTTCCTTCGTCGTTCCATAACGTCGCATATGCAGCAGAAAGGCGATATCGCCGTCATTTTTGATTTTAACAGGACCATATACGATCCGGATACAGGAGCCATGTTATCCGGAGCCCGTGAAGTACTCGATGCCTTGCGCACTCGGTCGGTGCCTCTCTATCTTGTCTCAAAAGCAGATGAGAGTCGCCCGCAACTTCTCGAGGAGATGGGTGTGAAAGATTTCTTCGCCGAGTCATTTTTTGTCGAACGGAAAGATCCGACGTTGTTTTTTGAGATTTTGAAACGAGCTGGCGTTCACCCAAAGCAGATGTATGTTGTCGGGGATCACCTACATAAGGAGATCCGATGTGGGAATCAATGCGGTATGCGAACTATTTGGCTCAAACGCGGTAAATTCTCGGATCTTGAACCCGCTATGGAGGCAGATCATCCGTGGCAAACTGTGAGTGATATGAGCGAAGTTTTTGGCCTTATCGAATAGCGGTCGCGCGAGCGCCGCGCTGCTGGCACAGCTAGCCGGCAGCGCGATGCCCGAGAGGCATCGTGATCTTTCACATCTGAAGAAAGGGCCGCTTCATGCGTACGCACATGCTTGATCTCGGCTTCAGTAGCCAAGATGTCGAAGAGCATCTGATAGTCACCGGCTACTGGAACACTGAATCGAAACGTGAGCGCCATGCCTGCGTGCTCACGCCTTGCGCCTACATCTTGCACGAGGAATCCCAGCTTACCGATGCCGCGAGGGCGCTCCACGCCGCAGTGATGCAACTGGAAACCACCCTTGCCGGGCTTTCGCAGCGACATCATCTCGCTCATGCCGAGTCGCGATTTCTGCGCATGGCAAAGAGCGCTTCCCACGGGCTCTTACGTCCCGGGGAAGACTCGGGTTTGGCGATTCCCCCCATGGTCAAAATCGACATGGTGAGAGATCGAAGCGGAGAGTGGTACGCAGTCGAAGTCGACACGTACAATCCCCGTGCCCTGGGTACGATCGCGCTTGTTGACGCACTGGTGAAGCGTGCCAACAAGACACCGGCATCGTGCGTGGTCTTACGGCTTGCGGCAATGCTGGGAAATGAACGCGAATGGGCGATCATCATATCCGAAAAGGAGCGATACTATGGCACTTCATACGAGGTGCTGGGGTCACTCCTTCAAAAAAACGGGGTGCGGATCAGATTCGTCAGCGAAAAAGAAGTGGCGAAAAATATATCCATGCTCAGGTGCAGAGATGGTCCGTTTCATACCTTCTTGATCCCGGAAAATATGGACCGTCACCCAGAGATCCGTACCTATCTTTTGGCGGAGTATCGTGCAGGTTTCGTTCGCACGATCTATCCCCCAAAGGCCTATCTGGGATCGAAAGCGTTCCTGCCGTTCATCGCCGCACAAAAAGGGGTGAACAATACAGTACCCCCGACAGCACTCCTGACAGATTGGGTAGAAAACTGCATATTCTCCCGACCTCGAAGTAGCGACCGTATTATCCTCAAACCCGTACACTCGTCGGGGAGCAGGGGAATCATACGGCAAGATGATCTGGATTCCTTCTACAAGACGATCAAGGAGGAGAAACAGTCAAAGAATCCTCTCTGGATCGCCCAACAAGAAGTCGCGCAGGAACCGATCGCAGTCACTGTCTTTGATGGTAAGAGCCGCGTCGTCATGCTCTACTATCTGCGCCTGACGATGTATGCAACCGCCGAAGGCATCGCCGGTCTCAAGATCACCGGTCGCCCCGAGAAAATTGTTCACGGAGCGCCCGATTGCATCCAACTTCCCGTCATCAGGACGTCGACGCGGCAGTAGTCTCGGCCGCAAATATCCTGAAGACTACACCCCCGCCTCGTGTGGGGGTGTTCTTTGAACAGATGACGGAAGCTCACCGAGGCAAAATCTGGGCGGAATCAGGGGGAGAAGGCAAGGGCTCTCGATTTATCGTAGAGCTTCCTGTTGCATAGACAATGCAGTGAGGTCTGACCTCACTGCGCTTTAGGAAAGGGTGTGGTTGAATTACGGATTTCGGAGTGCTAGTCTGGCGTGACAAGGATATGGCGAATAATTTGCAATTTGATGCGGTGATTTTCGACATGGACGGCCTCATGTTTGATACGGAGCAACTTGGACTTGAGGGTTATCGCCATGCCGCACATCAGCACGGATATAACCTGGAAAGCGCTGCTTTTCACGACATCATCGGACGAACCGTTAGTGACGCGAAGCGACTTCTCCAGGAGAAATTCGGATCTGATTTCCCCGTTGAAAAAATTCGCGAAGGTCGCCGACGATACCTCGCCGAAACACGTAACGCCTCCGGCATCCCTATCAAATCGGGGCTGATGGAACTTTTGGAATATCTCAAAAAGAAGAAAGTGCCTTTGGCCGTCGCCAGTTCAAGCTCGCGAAGAGGCGTGGAAAGGAACTTAAAAAATGTCGGGATTATCGATAATTTCAAGGTGATTGTATGTGGTGACGAGGTTACTCACGGTAAACCTCATCCCGAAATGTATCTAAAGACGGCGGACTTGCTGTCAAAGCATCCGTCAACATGCATTGTGCTGGAGGATTCGCTACCAGGAATAGAGGCGGCACATGCGGCGGGCACGATACCAATTATGATTCCCGATATGCAACAGCCAACAGAGGCCGTGCGGCGAATAGCCCATGCTATTTTTGACTCGCTCCACGATGTACGAATATACCTCGCAGGCAACTGGTCGGAATCCCCGCAAAAATAACGATTTACGAAGTCGTTATGATGGCAGTTCTTCGCAGGGGCAGTAATGGGGACTGACCTGCTCATTACTGCCATTACCGACACCGATTCATCTTGGAGTTTCCGGCACACGCAACTTGACACGAGATGTACATTTTGTACACTTCTGGCATGAGAACGATTTCAACGACGGATGCGCGCAAACGCTTGAGTGAAATTGTAGAAGCCGTGAAGATGAGCGGCAGAGCGATCGCTATTGGACGGCGTAACAAACCAGAGGTAATCATTGCACCCTATCCTAGAAATTATGATCCCGCGGTCAGCGACATCGTAAATTTTGCCGCGGCTTCAGGCACATTCGATTTTCTTTTCGACGAGCCGGACCTTTATACTGACAAGGACATCAAGTGGCGATATGGAAAGAAAGAGCATTGAGAAAGGCGACATAACCCTGGTCGTATTTCCATTTACAGACTTATCGAGCGAGAAACGTCGCCCCGCACTTGTCGTGGGTGCATCGGAAGAACACGTTGTCGTCGCGTTCATTACGACACGCTCTACGGGACCTCTACAGTGGCATGCATCACTTTCTTCTTCCGACGAAAGCGGGCTTATGTCGCACTCGACCGTACGGTGCGACAAGATCCTTTCGATCGACACGAAACTTATATCTGGCGCGATCGGAGCCGCTTCACCGGCAACAGTGAAAAAAGTTGATGCCAAGTTGCGACGACTCCTGAAGCTGTAGGTCTCGATATAGTGCGAAAGACAGTCGAAGCCCACGGCGGACGTATCTGGGCGGAGTCCGATGGGGAAGGGAAGGGTTCTAGATTCGTGGTGGAGCTGCCTACAGCATAGAAATAAGCCGTTTTCCTGTTATTATGTAGCATTATGAAACAGCTACTCACCGGGCTCCAACCCTCCGGCGCCTTGCATATCGGGAACTATTTCGGCGCACTTAAGCCGTTTGCCGATATGTACGGAGAGTATGAGAGCTTTCTCATGGTCGCCGATTATCACGCTCTAACGAGTTTGAAGAATCCTGACGAACTCCGGCAGAATGTCGCGGGAGTCGTGCGCGATTATATCGCCGTCGGCATTGATACGAAGAAGGCCGTCATTTTCCAGCAGTCGCAGGTGCCGGAGCACACGGAATTGGCGTGGATATTCGAGTGCCTCGTCACTGTTCCGTTCCTCATGCAAGCGCATGCATACAAAGACAAGGTGGCAAAAGGACTNNGTCGTGCCCGTTGGAGAGGATCAGCGCCAGCACATCGAATATGCGCGCGAAGCGGCGGTGAAATTCAATAATGCGTACGGCGAAATGTTCAAGGAGCCGAAAGAGATGATACTGAAAGGGGTTGGCGTCGTTCCCGGCACAGACGGCCAGAAAATGAGCAAGAGTTACCACAACACTATTCCGCTCTTTGGAACAAGAGACGAGATAGTGAAGGTCGTTATGAGCATCGTGACAGATTCCAAAGGCGAGAGCCCGGAAAACGTATACAACATCCACCTACTCCTTAGGTCTCGCGGAGAGCTCTCCGAACTTTATAAGGCCAACAGAGGGAATTACAAGGCGCTCAAAGAAGCGCTTATCGAAGATATAGAAAAGCTCGTTGCCCCAATGCGCGAGAAGCGCGCGAGTATTCTCGACGCGGACGTGAAGACCATTCTCAAAGAGGGAAGCGCTAAGGCTCGCGAGCAAGCCGAAAAAAAGATGCATGACGTGAAGAGGAAGGTCGGAGTTACTCTATAAAAACACAAAGCACAGATATGCACAAAACACAGATTGCACAAAACACAAATAGAGACCAAAAACACAAACTTCTCAAAGACCAAAACGAATGCGGTGTTTGTGCTTTTAATGGTTTGAGTTCTGTGTTTTATTTGTGTTCTGGTTTCTGGGTTTTGTGTTTTAAGACCTTATAAACTCGTATGGAACGAATCTACATCGGCGACCTGCGCGAACACATCGGAGAATCTGTACTCATCAAGGGGTGGATTTCCGTGCGCCGCGACCAGGGAAAACTCGTTTTTTTTGACGTGCGTGACCGTTCAGGAAGCGTCCAGGCCGTTGTTCTCTCAAAAAGCAACGCGTTGGCAGCGGCTAAAGAAATACGGCCGGAGTGGGTTGTTTCTATCAAAGGTATTGTCAACAAACGTCCGGAGAAGAATATCAACCCGAATATGCAGAATGGCGATATCGAATTAGAAATTGGAGAAATAGAAACGCTTTCCAAAGCACGAGAACTTCCATTTGAACTCGGCGTGGAAACCAATCTTGATACGTACTTTGACTACATGCCATATACGCTCCGAAGTGAGAAAGCAAAACGGATATTTAAAGTCCAGGAAACAATTATACGATCGTTCCGCGAAGCTCTAAAAAAAGAAGCTTTCACTGAATTC
>DPYD01000074.1 GCA_003545515.1 Candidatus Kaiserbacteria bacterium
CTAGAAATCCACCTTGCGGACTTCTTTGGCGCGCTCGCCGATGTCTATCGGATAGACACCAGTGAAGCACGAGGTGCATAGCTGATTTTCTGGAATTTCGGTTGCCTGGATTAGGCCTTCGTAAGAAAGAAAGTGCAGCGACGTGGCACCTAAAAATTTTCTCATCTCTTCGAGAGATTTTGTAGCCGCTAGTAGCTTCTCCTGTTGTGGAGTATCAATGCCATAAAAATCCGGATACTTTACGGGCGGCGAGGCGACAAGAAAGTGAACTTCTGAAGCGCCTGCATCAAAAACCATTTTCACAATCTGTCGAGAGTTAGTGCCCCGAACAATAGAATCGTCAACAATTATCACACGCTTTCCGGTAATTATGTACGGCAATGGTGTCAACTTTGCTTTGACCCCTCGCTCACGAACATGCTGGTCTGGTGTGATAAAGGTCCGATGGATATAGCGATTTTTTATGATTCCAATCTCAAATGGAATCCCACTCGCACGCGCAAAGCCAATCGCCGATGGAATCGCCGTGTCTGGAACCGGAATAACTACATCCGCCTTGAGAGAATGCTCTTTTGCAAGCTGAATGCCGTAATTCTTGCGAACCGCATCCACAGATTTACCTAAAAGCTCGCTGTCGGGACGTGCGAAATAGACGAATTCGAAAATATCGAGCTTGGGATTCGATGGCGCTATTTGTTCACTGCGAATTTCTGCTTCGTCCCCACCGGAGGCAGATCCGCCTTTGGCGGAGATAACGAGCATCTCGCCAGGCAGTATCTCCCGCTCGAAGTCCGCGCCGATAGGGGCAAAAGCGCACGTCTCCGAAGCGACGATGTAGCCGCCGTTGAGCCGCGCGAGAGCGAGCGGCCGGATGCCGCATTGGTCGCGCACGGCGACGAGCTTATCTTGCGACATAATGACAAGCGAGAAAGCTCCGGTGAAAAGCGGATAGACATTTTTAATCGCTTCTGCGAGATCGACGCCCTCGCGCATACGCGCCGCTATCGCCTCGACCATCATGCGTGAATCCGAGAATTCTGATGGATCTATATCTTTTGAGCGCAAAAATTGTGCCAGCTTTTTTGTTGTTGGCAGGTTCCCGTTGTGCGCAAGGGCGATCGCGCCGTCATCGGGGCCCGAACAGAGCGAGATCGAATCATTGAGACTTGGGCGCGGGTCGTCGTAAGAAACTTTATGCACCCGTGTAGCGCCCAACATGGGCTGGGAATGCTTCAACTTCGAACCTCCTGTCGTCGAGTAGCGATTGTGCCCTATCGCGATGTGGCCTTTAAGGCCGCCGATGAGCTCGTCGTTGAACACCTGCGAGACGAGACCCATGCCTTTATGGAGCGTGATGGTTGTTCCGTCGGCTGTTGCAATGCCTGCGGATTCTTGTCCGCGATGTTGGAGTGCAAAGAGGCCAAAGAAGGAGAGGCGGGCAACGTCTAACTTCTTGCCGTAGACTCCGAAGACCGCGCATTTTTCTTCGAGTCTATCCATAGGTGAAGGCAAAATTGTATCAGAAAGATAGGGAATGTGTAGTGCGTATCAGTGTATACAAAGGATCGGGCGCGCGCGGTATTATTAACCGTGCGCGCCCTTCTACGCAGGCCGGTAGAAAAACCAACGTTCCCCATTCTTAGGCACACCGAACGTTCGGCGACCTCCCGAGAAGCAGTGCGGACATATCGATTCCGGTATTTTCCGATCCGGACCCAATAACTCCCGCACCAGCTTGATGGGTATCGTGAAAGTCTCCAATGTTACGGGAACAAATCTGAGTTCCTCCGCCGCCCTCATGACCGGCATGACATCGGTCACCAGAAACAGATTCTTGTCAGCAGGCGCGAGAGCGACGATTTCCCTCATGATCTCGCCGCATACGCCGTTGCCTGCGATTGCAGGGCTGACAAACACTGTGCCGATCTCCATCCAGTCCTCTAGCCGCTCCTCATACGCCTGCCAGAGTGCCGCGTATGCCTCGATGCGGTTGCCCGTTCTCTTAGGAACTTCCCGAATAACCGCACAACCCGCATCGTAGCGAGACGATAGCAGTTGCGAAGTAAGACGGGGCAGGTAATATTTGCCGGCCTTAATGAGTGTGTCTGAAAGATCAATCCACTTCTGCTCCATTATTTTCTCCTCATATGAAGCAAGCGACCTCTGGATTGAGGCCGCTTTGGAAAATTTGGAGAATACAAACGCTCTAAGCGGCCTCAATCTTCGAGACCGCTCGTCGACTGTATGTTGCCAGCGTCTTTTTCATGTATTTCATTTCTATCACCCTATATATTTTTTGTCAATTTCAGGAGTTTTTTGTGAAGCGTTGGATTCGCCGCTACCATTTCAAGCGTCCCGAACTTCCACGGACTGCCGTTAGTATCCGTCACCTTGCATCCTGATTCTTTTAGAATGAGATACGCGGGCGCGAAATCCCATATCCTGCCGTGTAAAGTCACCATCCAATCTCTCCGCCCGCATGTTACATAACAGGCATTAACCGCCGTACTGAAGAATGAACCGAGTTGTATCCGCTTGCGCCGCCCGGCGCGCAGGATGTTCCCTACGAATTTCGCGTTTCTCTTGTTCATGGTCGATGAACCACTCCCAACACTATTCTCGAGGGTCTGAATGCGCGAGCAATTAATTCGCTTGCCATTGAGGTAGGATCCCTTGCCGCGTTTCGCGAAGAACAATTCCTTGGTCGCCGGAATGTGTATCGCCGAGAGCATAACGCGCTTTTTGTGCACAAGCGCTATCATAACGCCAAACATCGGAACACCTCGTGAAAAATTCATCGTTCCATCTATCGGGTCCGCTATCCACACGTACTCGGCGTTTTCATTGTGTACACCTCCCTCTTCAGAAATGATACCGTGAGTTGGATACGCTTTTTTAATTCGTCCAACAATGAATTTATCCGCTTTAAGATCCGCTTCCGTAACGCAATCCCATGCGTTGTCGGATTTCATGTAGTGCACACCGTCTTTGCCAAAACGCTTCAAGACTAAAGCACCCGCCTCTTTAGCGAGCTTTTGAATGAAGAGGTCTGCTCCTTGCGGCATGCCCCATCTTACATGAAATTCTAGAAATACTGAAATTGCAGGGCGCGCAAAAAGTCAGTTTATGTACATATGTACATAAACTGACTTTTCGTAAATTGGCTCATTCCGACTTTACAGGGCGTTTACCCTTCGGGTCGGAATACACTCCCTGCGCACAAGCGCGAGTGCTTTCCGCCAATTTCTGACTCCTCGGCCCCCACACTTACTTTGGCATTGCTTTCCGTTGTGCCCCATAAGAACCTATTCGCCTCCGGTAAGGTGGATTATTCCGCCGAGCGATAGTATCTCTACGTTCACGCACAACGATGCCAAAGTAAGTGTGGGGGCTCGGCTCGGAAATGCAAATGAGTACATTTTCATTTCACTCGCACAACGCTCGCCAGTAATTACGCGGTTGTTGAAGTGTGATGTGTGTTAAGTTGTGTGTTGAATCTCGCGTCAAGCGTGTACTGGTCTGGGCCGAAAAGTGCGAGCGAGAGAGTTGCGATTGCAAGTGCGAAATCGCGCACACCAATATCGTTGTAGCCCATCTCGTACGCAATGTAAAAAAGATGGAGCGATAGAAGAAGCGCAACCCATCGCGTTTGGAAACCGAGTACGAGAAGCGTTCCGAGAACTGTTTCAAACGCTCCGTTTAACAGAACAATGGTCGAAGCGGAGAGACCCGTTATAATAGTCGGCCACTCGGGTACCCACGCGATCCAGTCCGAAGGATTTGTTACTTGCGAGAGTCCGAACCACAAGAAAAGCACCGCAAGCCCAAGGCGTAAAAAAGTCGGCGCGAATGCATCAGCTTTCAATTTATTCATATTCCAAACATCGTTTGGAAACTCCATGCAAATTTCTACTCGGCGCTCTGTCGCTCATTCCCCATCTTCACATTGANNCCATGATATATTTCTTCCCATATCCGCAAACTATACGCTGTGGCACCAGACTCGCAAGGCCCACCTATAATACACGACGCGGCGACCTCGATGGATTCTGAAAGCTTTTGCGGAGCCGCTCGAGTCCGGCGATGTATGCCGCTTCGCGCAAAGAAACATTGTGTTTGCGCGCATGAGTCCATACATTCTCAACCGCCGCTTCCATGTATTTCTTCATCTTAGCGAGTACATCCGCCTTCTCCCATCGCTCACCGTGCATGTTTTGGTACCACTCGAAGTAGGAAACAACGACACCTCCCGCGTTTGCAAGAATGTCGGGTATGACCGTTATGCCGCGATGCGCGAATATGGTATCCGCCTCCGCGGTTGTCGGCCCGTTCGCAAGCTCAAGAACATACTTTGCCTGTATGAGCGGTGCATTTTTTTCCGTGAGCACGTCTTCAAGCGCCGCAGGTACGATTATGTCTACAGGAAGAGTCAGTACTTCATCGGATGATACATCCTGTCCGTCGAGTTTCTTTTTATTATAGATATCACATACAGAACCGATGCAGTAGCATCCGGCTAATTTACCACTCCGTTCTTTACACGCTTCCACAGCAGAAATATCTTCTATGCCGCCCGGAATATAGATTCCTCCTTTCGAATCGGACAGTGCAACTATTTTTAGGCCCGCGGCCGATAGACTTTCGGCAAGGTATCTTCCTACATTGCCGAATCCTTGTATAGAAACGGTCATGCCTGCCGGATTCTTACCAAGATGCGCGAGGAATGATAAAACTGCCACACTGCCTCCAAGACCGGTTGCCTCTGTACGCCCCTCCGAACCACCCCGTTCAACCGGTTTTCCTGTGACTACTGCCGGCTCATCTTTTCCGACAATATGCGCGTATTCCTCCCGAATCCATTGCATTACATTCGCATTGGTGTTCACATCGGGCGCCGGTATGTCGAGCGTAGGTCCGATAACAGGCGCCAACTTGCGCGTAAACTCACGAGTAAGCCGCTCCAGCTCTCCTTCGGAGAGTTGCTTCGGATCTACGGTAATCCCTCCTTTTCCGCCGCCGAACGGCACATCAACGAGCGCGGTTTTCATTGTCATCCAAAATGCGAG
>DPYD01000043.1 GCA_003545515.1 Candidatus Kaiserbacteria bacterium
AAGCGTATCATCGATCGTGCGAGCTCTATCAATTGGTCGCCTGCACATATCAAAAATGGGCGCTGGGGCAAGTGGCTCGAAGGGGCGCGCGATTGGTCTATCTCGCGTCAACGTTTTTGGGCAAGCGTCATACCGCTATGGCGATGCGAAACGTGCAAGACGGAGCGGGTTTTTGGTTCGGCGCATGAGCTCGAAGAGGCGAGCGGCCTCGCCGACCAGGGGAAAAAAGTGGACGACCTGCACAAACACATAGTTGATGAGATAACGGTGCCTTGCCTTGAGCTTGTCGAAGGGCGTGAGTGCGGGGGAGTGATGAAGCGGATTCCGGATGTTCTGGACACGTGGTTCGACTCCGGCTCCATGCCCTACGGAGAGCGCCACTATCCTTTCGAGTATAAAGCGGAATTCGACAGAGATTTCCCCGCACAATTCATCGCCGAAGGCCTCGACCAGACGCGCGCATGGTTCTACTACATGCACATCTTGGCTACGTCGATATTCAATAGGAACGCTTTTCAGAACGTTATCGTGAACGGCATTGTTCTTGCGGAGGACGGAAAGAAAATGTCGAAAAAACTCAAGAATTATCCCGATCCGATGGAGGTGGTGGATAGGTATGGTGCCGACGCGTTGAGATTCTATCTTCTTTCGTCACCCGTTATGCAAGCGGAAAATCTTAGCTTCTCGGAAAAAGGAGTTGATGAAATAGTAAAGAAGAATATCGGGCGTCTTTCCAACGTACTCGCGTTCTATCAACTATACGCAAATGGCACGCCGCGCGACTGGAAGAGCGGACACATTCTGGATCGTTGGATTCTACTGCGCCTTGATCAACTCATTCGTGAGATAACGGATGGTTTCGAAACATATCGGCTCGATATTGCAACACGCCCCATTACGGGATTCATCGACGACCTTTCCGTATGGTATCTACGCAGAAGTCGTGAGCGCTTCAAAACTACCGACAATAATGATGCTCTGGCAACCCTGCGATATGTTCTTCTCGACCTCTCGAAGGTAATGGCGCCCACGATGCCATTTTTTGCAGAGCATCTGTTTCAGTCGGTGCGCGAAGGGGAGGACGAGGAAAGTGTCCACTTGGCGTCTTGGCCTGAAGCACGAGCGACGGTGAATTTCATACAGCGTATATTGGGACGCGGAAAGACCGATCATCAACTGCTCACAGCGATGTCATTCGCGAGAGATTTTGTCACAATGGCCTTGATGCAACGCTCGGAAGCTGGTATCAAGGTGCGACATCCTCTCACAAGACTCACGGTAAAACTTGCCGGAAAAAGGATTCCATTTTGGCAAGACATTGCACCCATTATCGCGGATGAGGTGAATGTCAAAGAGGTTGTATTGGGGAGCCAAGACCAAGATACGCCAAATGTTCTGCTTGATATCAAAATAACTCCGGAGTTGAGAGAAGAGGGTATCGTGCGTGATTTTGTCCGAAGCGTTCAAGATGCGCGTAAAGAGGCGAAGCTGACACCGAGCGATAGAGTGCGGGTGTCATACGATGCGAGTGTCGACGAACCTGTACTTGCAAAATACAAAGATTTGATACTTCGTGCCACAAATGCATCAGAGCTCGTACGCGGCACAAGTGAGAAGGTTACTGTAGAGAAAGTCTAATGGAATGTATAAAAAGTATCACACCGACGCTCTTGTACTCAAAAGCCGCGAACACGGTGAGGCGGATCGCGTACTCGTGCTGTACACGAAAGATTTCGGACTCGTGTGGGCCAGAAGCTCGGCTGTTCGTACCGAAGCGTCGCGCATGCGCTATTCACTCCAAAACTATACGCGTGCAAATGTTTCTCTTGTGCGTGGGAAACGCGGATGGAGAGTGGCCGGAGCGATTTCTTTGCAAGGAGGTTCGGATAAAATAGAGTGCATTAGTACATTCGCGCGTATTGCAGAGCTTGCAATGCGGCTTGTTGCGGGGGAAGAGGAAAATCCGTATCTTTTTGCGGCACTTGCTGAAGCGCACAACGCTCTTATGCAGGGAGATTGTCCGGAGCGTGCGACTATTGAAGTCGTTTGCGTCGCTCGCGTTCTCTATGCACTCGGTTACCTATCGGCGGACGCTCTCGGAACCGCGCTTTTTACGCACACCGCTTATGCGAGCGAACATTTACACGAAGCCGAGGCCGTGCGCGAAGAACTTCTTTCACAAATCAATCGCGCAATATCGGAGACGCATCTCTGACAATGGTACTATGGTGGGATGAAGCCGGATGCAGAACACGATGAAGAGAAAATAGAACGTCTGCGACGTGCAATGTATTCACGCAAGCTTTCTGCGAATTTAAAAGATAAACCGCGACACGCCTTAGAGACGACACGTCCCATTGTAGGAGAGGATTGGCGCCGACCGGAACAGCAAGCTGTTTCCACCATTGTGGCGCCGCGCACGATAGGACTTGCCCGCACTGCACTTCGATGGATGCTTGTCGCTTCAATCGTATTCTTTCTCGTGGCCCTGGCATTCTTTGGTTACTATTTTACGTTCGGTGGGGGCGCACTGTCCGCCAGCCCCAACAACATAGGAATTGTGGTGTCCGGACCGGTGCAGGTAGCAAGCGGAGAACCTACCCAACTCCAGATAACGGTTACGAATCGCAACAGAGTGCCGCTCCAATACGCTGATCTTGTCATTACCTATCCTTCTGGCACGCGATCTCCTGTTGACCTCTCTACTGATCTCGCGAGTCAACGGATTTCTTTGGGAACGATCGAATCCGGCGGACAGCGGCAGGGGACGGTTTCCGCGGTATTCGCGGGAAGCGGAGGCGCCGCGGCAAACGTGAAAGTCGATCTTGAATACCGCATTGAAGGTTCAAGCGCTATATTTGTCGCTTCGTCGGAATACGTTACTACGTTTAGCTCGTCCGCGCTCTCCGTATCAGTTGATGGCAATGTTGAAACGGTGTCGGGCCAACCAGTCGAATTCACTGTTACGGTTTCGTCGAACGCGGCGGCTCCCGTGAGAGATGTGCTGTTGAATATCAACTCTCCATTCGGTTTTACGTTTGTGACGGCAACACCCAAGCCATCTTCTTCAGGTCTATGGGAGCTCGGTGATATCGCACCCGGAGCTCAACGACAGATCGTTGTTCGTGGGATATTGACGGGGGAAAGCGGCGACGAGCGAGTATTTCGCTTTGCCGCAGGCACGAGGAAAACACCGCAAGAAGAAAAAATATCTGCGTTACTTGCGGAAAACTCGTTCGACATGCACATAGCGGAAGCGTTCCTTGGACTTTCTATATCAGTGGATGGACGTACTGGTGCTAGCGTTGCCGTAGCACCAGGAGAGACCGTCAATGTTTCTATTGGGTGGCGAAACAATCTCTCGACCGCGATAACTGACGCGGTCATAGTTGCGCGCCTTTCAGGTATTCAAATAAACGGAGAGACTGTGACCGTTCCTCGCGGATTTTTTCGATCATCGGATGGTTCGGTAATATGGGATAAGACGACTACAGGGGGCTCTCTCGCGAGCATGCCCTCGGGTGCCTCTGGAGTGGTAGATTTTTCATTTCGAGTTCCGGACAGCGCTACGCTCGAGACTATACGCAATCCGTCGCTGACTGTTACCGTGAATGCGGCAGGCAAGCGCGTCTCTGAAGGAGACGTGCCGCAAAACCTGCAGTCAACGGCCGCTCAGCGCATTGCGGTCGCGAGCGCTCTTACTGTTGCCGCACAGGGACTGTATTATGCCAATCCGTTCGGGAGCGTAGGCCCCTTACCACCGCAAGCGGAGGCGGAAACAACATATGCTATCGTTCTCACGCTCACGAATACGACGAATACAATATTAAACGCGCGACTTACCGCGACGCTTCCGCCCTATGTACGATGGATAGGCATTTATAGTCCCGCGTCTGAGAATCTCGTTTTCAATCAGAACGACGGAGCGGTTACATGGAATATTGGTACGATAGACGCAGGCGTGGGAGTCGGCGGAACACTTCCGAGGCAAGCGGCGATAGCTATCGGCTTTACTCCATCAACGAGCCAGGTCGGACAAGAACCGGTGCTTCTTCAAAACATCACGCTTACTGGCACTGACGCCGCGACAGGAGATTCCGTGTCTCGCATCCTCTCGAATATCACGACGAATATCGCGGGAGACCCCGGCTTTAATTCGACACAGGCAACCGTCATCAGATAAATCCTAGATCCTAAATACTAAATCCGAATATAGAAATTCTAAACAAATCCAAAATCTTAATTTCCAAAGGCCGAAACGTTTTTTGTTTTGAATTTCGTGCTTGGAACTTGTTTAGGATTTCGGATTTCGTGCTTCGGATTTTGCCTGCTAATATACGCCCATGTCGAGAGAAACAACGCTCGATAAAATCGTATCGCTAGCGAAGCGGCGCGGTTTTGTTTTTCCGGGTAGTGAGATATACGGAGGATTTGCAGGAACGTATGACTGGGGCCCTCTAGGGGTCGAACTCCGGCGCAATGTTGTGGATACCTGGCTGAGAGCCATGAAGTGCCACGATAATATCGCGCAACTTGATTCAAGCATCTTCACAGCTCCGCGCGTGTGGGAGGCGAGTGGGCACGTCTCGGGCTTCAACGACCCACTCGTTGTATGTCTTTCTTGCCACAGCAAGTTAAGAGCCGATCACTTGCTTGAGGCGGTCGGAGTTGTGGCAGACGAGAAGATGAGCGAGGAAGAACTGAATCGACTGTTTGATGGCGCGCGCGAGAAAGTGCATTGTCCGGTATGTAGCAAGCAGAAATTCGGCCGCGTTGTTCAGAAGAATTTAATGGCGACCTCGACGTTGGGAAAGTTTTCTGATGAGGACGAGGAAGTGTATCTTCGCGCCGAGACTGCACAGGGAATTTTCATAAATTACAAAAACGTCCTCGACTCCGGTTTTTATTCGATACCGTTTGGCATTGCACAGGTCGGTAAGGCATTCAGAAACGAGATATCGCCGCGTCAGTTTCTTTTCCGTAAACGTGAATTTGAGCAAATGGAAATGCAATATTTTGTCTCGCCGGTAGAGGCTCCGCACGCCTACGAGGAGTGGAGAAAAGAACGTTTTGCATACTATGATCTCCTCGGTATTACTCAAGAAAAATTACAATGGAAACGACACGAGAATCTCGTGTTCTACGCCAAAGACGCGTGGGATATACAGTACGAGTACCCATTTGGCTGGAGTGAACTTGAGGGTGTGCACTATCGCGGAGACTATGATCTTTCACAGCACCAAAAGTTTTCCGGTGTCGACATGTCGTATCTTGATCCCGACACAAAAGATCGTTATATCCCGCATGTCATAGAGACATCCGTAGGGGTCGATCGCACCGTCCTTATGGTGTTATGCGAATCCTACAGTGAAGATGAAATGAACGGGGAAAAGCGAGTTGTTTTACGTCTTCATCCGCGCATGGCACCAGTCAAAGCGGCTGTCTTTCCGCTTCTAAAAAATAAGCCCGACCTGGTTTCGAAGGCGAGAGAAGTGTACGCGATGCTTAAAAAGTCGGAGCCGCGCGTCATGTGGGATGACAACGGCAACATAGGAAAACGCTATCGAAGGCAGGATGAAATAGGTACGCCGGTGTGCATCACGATTGATTTCCAGACTCTCGAAGATGGTTCCGTCACCGTTCGTTCTCGTGATACGGGCGAGCAGATTAGGGTCGCGAGTTCTGAATTACCGAAACTTATAGGTTCTTAGTTTTATATTCAGCAAATATCGGGAGTGTTACCCCGCCTTGAAGTAGAAAGCTTCACTTCCAGTCCGAACTCTATGCTGTACATCCAATATTGCGCTTGTTCCGCGAAAGGTATCGAATCTCGCGCAGACGGCTTCCGAGACTTCTAATGGGATGTTACGATACGGTTATGAAAAATGGTCCGGTCGCGATTTCCATAACTGGAGGCACGGTTGTGATGGCTGTCCTTATTCTCGTCGCCGCATGGCTTATCTTTGAATTACGGGACCTCGTTCTTGTTCTTCTGACGGCCATTGTACTCGCCTCAGCTATTGAGCCCGCCGTTACGGCTCTCGGTCGGCACAAGGTACCGCGCGTTCCCGCCATTCTTCTCGTGTACTTTCTTCTTTTCGGATCATTCTTTGGGATTTTTTACTTCTTCGTCCCGACATTGTTCGGAGAACTTACAACACTCATCTCGTCACTTCCTGCGTATCTCGATACATTTAACCAATGGGGTGCGTTTGACGATTACGCGCGTATTTTCGGCGTTCAGAATGTTCCCGCCATTTCCACATCCTCTCTTATGGAAAGCATGCGCGAATTCCTTGGCGCGGCAGGTATGTTTGGTAACGCGTTCAGCGCGGTCGCGAATATCTTCGGCGGCATTCTCTCATTCATTCTCATAGTCGTTTTCTCTTTCTACTTTACTGTTATACGAAATGGTATCGATGATTTTCTTTCTGTTATAACACCGCATAAATATCAAAAGTACATTCTCGACCTGGGGGATCGCTCGCGAAATAAGATCGGACTCTGGATGCAAGGACAACTTCTTCTTGCCGTAATTGTTGGTGTACTGGTTTTTCTCGGGCTTACCATTCTTGGCGTCAAGCACGCGCTCCTTCTGGCGGTCGTCGCGGCCATGTTCGAGATAATACCCGTGTTCGGTCCGATTCTCGCCGCTGTGCCGGCGGTGGCGTTATCGTTTCTCGACGGCGGATTGACGCTCGGACTTTTAGTGATCGCTCTCTATGTTATCGTTCAACAATTCGAGAGCCATCTCATCCATCCCCTGGTTGTGACAAGAGTTGTCGGCGTGCCACCGCTTTTGGTCATACTTTCCATTATCGTTGGGGCGCAACTAGCGGGTTTCTTAGGAATTCTTCTGTCGGTTCCGATCGCGGCGACCATTCAGGAACTCGTTAAAGACGTGAAAACCGGACGTTTTCTCGCGATTAATTCAGGAGATGAATAAGGCTTTTTATTTAACGACTACGCTTCCGTACGTGAACGCCGATCCGCACATCGGTTTTGCGCTTGAATTAGTACAAGCGGACATAATTGCCCGCTACCGCGCGCTTCGGGGCGATGAGGTATTTTTCAATACGGGGGTGGACGAACACGGGTTGAAAATCTTTCGCAAGGCCGAGGAAGAAGGGAAAAACCCGCAGGCATACACGGACTCATATGCGGAGAAATTTCGAGACCTAAAAGAGAAATTGAATCTATATCCGGACCTGCACTTCATACGAACGACCGACCCGATGCATGTGAAGGCGGCGCAAGAGCTGTGGCGCCGCTGCAAGGCCTCGGGCGACATCTACAAGAAGAAATACAAGGGCCTCTACTGCGTCGGCGACGAGGCCTTCATAAAGGAAAGTGAGCTTGTCAATGGAAAATGTCCGACCCACCCCGCGATGGACCCCATTGAAATAGAAGAGAAGAATTATTTCTTTCGTTTGAGCCGCTATCAAGATAAGCTCCTGAAGTACCTTTCGCGCGAAGGCGTCATCGTACCCGAGTGGCGGAGGATTGAGGCTATTCAATTCGTCGAGCGCGGACTTGAGGATTTTTCCGTATCACGCGTGACGGAAAAAATGCCGTGGGGCGTGCCTGTTCCCGATGACGATACGCAGACAATGTATGTCTGGTTTGACGCTCTGACGAATTACATTTCAACGCTCGGCTGGCCTAGCGATGAAGAGGGATTATTCAAGAAATTTTGGGAAAGCGGAGAAACTCTGCAGTTAGCGGGCAAAGACCAGGTTCGTTTCCAATCCATCATGTGGCAGGCGATGCTCATGTCGGCTGGATTGCCGACGACCAATACAGTCATGTATCACGGTTTCATTATCTCGGGCGGACATAAAATGTCAAAATCACTCGGGAATGTAATCGACCCAATAGTTATTGTGGACGAGTACGGCGCGGACGCACTTCGCTACTTTTTAGCACGGCACGTCCACCCGTTTGAGGATTCCGACTTCACGATGGAGCGCTTTAAGGAGGCGTACAATGCCGACCTCGCGAATGGGATTGGAAATCTTGTTGCCCGAATACTAACCATGTCCAGTCAGTATCTCACCGAGACACCCGTAATTCCGCATCCGGAAAATCTTACTGGCGACGTAGAGCGAGCAAAGTGCAAAAGCGCGCTTTTGCACTTTCAAGCCGAGGAGCCAGAAACCGGCGCAAACGCCCTTCGCTCTCTGGCGCAGGGAGCGCATTCCGACCCGCAGGGTTTAACGCCCTGTAGAGTCGGAATGAGCCGGTTTACAGATCTTGACAAGCACATAGAGACCTTCGACTTCAATGGAGCAACAAATCATCTCTGGTTTCGGATGCAATATTTAGATCGGATAATTCAGGAACAGAAGACCTTCGAAGTTGTAAAAACTAATAAAATTGCAGGACAAAAACAATTAACATACTTACTTGCTCAACTGGGAGAAATAGCGGCGCTACTAGAACCTTTTATGCCCACAACAAGCAAGAAGATTAAAATGGCAATTAAAACGAACAAAAAACCTGAAAATCTCTTCCCGCGCAAGGTATGACATTTGAAAGCGGCTTTGACCAGTCCGACAAGGCAGCTCTCGATCTGATCGGGCAACTTGAAGACCAGCTCGACTCGGACGTGTCAATTCGCAAACACATTGATACCGAATACGTACTCTCCTCGCGCGGACTTACTCGTCTCATTTTGGACATACATACTCACGAGAAAATCATAAAAATCATCGACATCGAAGCGGAGAGGAAAGGGGAAGGAGTCGGATCAGAAGTCGTCCGGTCTCTTGCCGAAATCGCGGTGGAGAACGGCTACGCCCTGATTGCAGAGAATGTCTCACATAGTTTAGATTCGTGGTGGCGCAATCGAGGTTTTAGCCCGAACTCGCCTCATTCCGCAGATTATGTATTTCGGGATAATAATGACCTATGAAATACTTCGACGCGCATACGCATACGAATTTTGTTGCATACGATGATGACCGTGATGAGGTGATACTCCGCGCGAAGGATGCTGGAGTGGCGATGAACGTAGTCGGTACGCAGAAAGACACATCTGCCTCCGCGCTCGCGCTCGCTGAGAAATATGAGCATGTGTATGCAACTATAGGACTCCATCCGATTCACACTTCGAAGTCGTATCACGATGAAAAAGAGCTCGGCTCCTCCTTCGCCGAAGATTCGGAGGGCAAGGAAGGGTTTACGTCGCGGGGTGAATTGTTCGATGCGTCAACGTACGAAAAATTAGGAACGTCTCCACGAGTTATCGCGATAGGCGAGTGCGGGCTGGATTACTATCGCACCGAAGCCGACACGAAAGAGCTACAGAAAAAAGCGTTCATCGAGCAGATAGAGCTAGCCAATCGCTTGGGGAAACCCCTCATGCTCCACATACGAAATGCCTACGATGATGCGCTTGATATCATCAAGGCGCACGCTAAGGTAAAGGGCAATGTACACTTTTTCGCGGGAGATTGGGATACCGCAAAGAGATTCCTAGAATTTGGCTTCACTCTTAGCTTTACGGGCGTTATTACCTTTACCCACGATTACGATGACGTAGTGCGGAATACGCCTCTAGACATGCTTCTTTCTGAGACTGATGCGCCATATGTTACTCCCGTACCGCATCGAGGAAAGCGTAATGAACCTGCGTATGTCACGGAAGTTGTACGTGCGATTGCTAAAGTTCGCGGCGAGGATAACGATATGGTCGCCGTACAGTTGATGGAAAATACCAAACGCGTTTTTAATCTCTCATCCACTCACTAACCTTATCTTGGCTTCTGTTTTGTCGCGCGATGACTTCGGTAAGCAAAGAATCGTCGTACATTTGCCATTGATCGGGAATTTGCTCAATTCCCGTAGACAGGAGTAAGGTTAGTGTATGAGTGGGTTGGTGAGTAAGATGAGATACATCGGTGACACCTCAAATCGCATATCCCTAACTTGATGCTTATAGCATCAACGCAAGGACACAGGTAACCGGAGGCAGTATCGACCTACGAGGTCGATATAGGTCGCTACGAGGCCGATAGGTCGAAGCTCGGGAGTTGATAGAGTCGTTCAAAGCCGCCAAAGTGTCACCGAGGTACTCATCTCGTACAGTTGGTTGCCTAGCCCTTAGGGACTGTGTTAGAGTGCCCATGCTTGTCGGTAGGCAGGCGCTACACTATGGTTGATGTTGAAGCAGAAACTGTGAACGAAGAAGCCGCCGTCATAGAAAGCGGCGCGCGTATCTACGAGATTGGTTATTTGATAACGCCAACCGTGAAGGAAGACGGTCTTGAAAAAGCGGTCGGCGCCATTCGGTCGGAGATCGAAAAGCTAGGCGGTAACTTTATTGCCGAGGGAGCACCTTCTCTGACAAAATTGGCCTACTCAATAACCGCGCGTGAGGAAGGAAAGAAAATAGAGATTGACCGCGCCCATTTCGGTTGGCTCAAATTCGAAGTACAAAACTCTGCCGTTGATATCATTGAAAAATTACTCAAACAAGATGCGAATATCCTGAGATCCATCATATTCCAAACAGTGCGTGAAGATACGCGTGCAAAGATGAAAGCGCCGACGTTGCGTGAGGTACGGCGTACAGATACCATTAAATCAATGCCGCGTCGTGCCGTAGAGGCGGCTGATCAAGTCCCTGTTTCCGAAGAGGATCTTGAGAAAGCGCTCAAGGACATCACAACTGAATAAGGCGGAGATGGTACAATTCTCAATATGTATATAAATAAGGCGATGGTATTTGGAAATCTGACGCGTGATCCGGAATTGCGCGCGCTCCCTTCCGGTGTCAACGTATGCAATTTCTCTGTGGCGACGAACCGTGTATACCGTGATCGCGACGGAAAGAAGCAGGAACAAGCAGATTTTCACAATATTGTCGTGTTTGGCAGACAGGCCGATGTTGTCGCGCAATACTTGAAAAAAGGACGCTCAGTGTTTATTGAAGGACGAATGCAAACCAGAAGTTGGGAGAAGGATGGACAGAAACAGTACCGCACCGAAATCATCGCAGACAGAGTTCAATTCGGTCCCTCCGGCTCTGGCGGTGCTACCGGAGGAGGGAACAAGCGCCCTCCGACGTCCGACGATGAAACCGAAGCTAGTGGCAGAAGCGGTATTGATTATCCGAAAGACGAAATCAACCCGGATGATATACCTTTCTAGGCAGTAAGTAGTTAGAAAACGCTAGTACGTAGTAAATTCAAAAAACCATGAGCACGAATATATTAACTCAGAATGATATCAGGCACGTTGATTACAAGGATATAGATCTGCTGAAGCAGTTCATCAATCCCCACGGTCGCATCATTTCAAGGACGCGTACAAGATTGACCGCCCGTCAGCAGAGGGCGGTTGAAGCAGCCATAAAGCGCGCGCGCTTAATGGGATTACTTCCCTATATCCAGAAATAGGCATTAGGCACAAGGCAAAAGGTACTAGTAAAATGCCCTCGCGTATTTCTCTGGTGCCTTTTGCCTATTTACTTGTGCCTATACCCGCTCCACGTATTCTCCCGTCTCGGTATTTACGCGCACGATGTTACCTGCCTCAATAAACATAGGTACATTAAGTGTCGCACCTGTTTCCAGCGTTACGACTTTGTTGCCACCTTGAGCGGTGTTGCCACGGACATTTGGTGGCGCCTCTCTCACTTTCAACTCCATTTTTATTGGAATACGTACCTGGATAGGTTGTCCCTCAAACCACAGCATCGTTACCTCGGTATTCTCGGTGAGGAATTGTCTTGCGTCACCGATTTGCTTGTCATCAAGCGGAAAACGCTTTGATTTATCATTCATCTCGTGGAACCACCACTCGTTGCCGCCTGTCCGACTGGAACGGTTGTAGATGTAAATAGCCGGTCTCGTCTCTACCTCCGCTTCCTCCACTTTATCGGAAACGTGGAATGTTTGCTCGACAGTGGAACCGGTCTTCAAGTTGCGCAATTTGGTTTGGTTTACGGGCTTTCTCTGTTGTTTACGGAATACCCATGCGGAAATAACCTCATACGGCTCGCCGTCAACGAGCACCAATTTTTTAGGCAGGACTTCATTATACGCCAACATTCGGCGCATTCTATTCAAAATTACATATTTGTCCACCCCTCCGTGTTCTCCTACAACATATCGAACACTTCTAAATCGCAGAAAAGAGGAAGCGATTTTGTTTGCCTAAAGCCGCACTCAACGCGACCGCCCTGGACTTCTTTAACTGGCGACGTAGGGCGAGCGAAATGCAAAAGTACTCTTTTGCATTTCCGAGCCGAGGAGTCAGAAATTGGCGGAAACGCCCTGCGCTTGTGCGCAGGGAGTGTATTCCGACCCGCAGGGTAAACGCCCTGCGGGTCGGAATGAGCCAATTTACAGAGTCTAATTTTTCAGACGTCTCTCACTA
>DPYD01000069.1 GCA_003545515.1 Candidatus Kaiserbacteria bacterium
GCGGAAATAACGTCCATGTTCCACTTCACGGCAGAACGTGTTACGACATCGCGTGAATTGAAGAGAAGTTTTGCGAAGCAGACACCAGCGCCTGTGGATATGCCGAACGAGGGTATCACGATTGGTTTGAATCGCTATGGCGCGGAAGAGCGCCCTGTGCGTTTTGATGCGGCGGACCGCCTGCGGCACTGCTACGTTATCGGGCAAACGGGAACCGGAAAGACGGGGATGCTCAAGAACATGCTCATTCAAGACATCAAAAACGGCGAGGGCGTCGCTTTTATAGATCCGCACGGAAACGACATAGAAGATGTTTTGGCAGCTGTGCCTCCTGAGCGAATAGATGACGTCATTTACTTCGATCCTGCCTACACGGCGCGGCCAATGGGTCTCAACATGCTTGAGTATGACCGCGCGCGGCCCGAGATGAAAACATTCGTAGTAGATGAGGTGTATGGGATTTTCCGTAAGCTCTACGCTGATGTGCCGGAAGCGTTCGGCCCTATGTTCGAACAGTACTATCGCAATGCCGTACAGTTGGTTGTCGAAGATCCGGAGAGCGGCTCGACTTTCGTTGAAGTTCCACGTATCTTTGCGGATCCCGAATTCCGCAATCTCAAGCTCTCGCACTGCAACAATCCCATTATTGTTCAGTTCTGGAAGAAAATAGCCGAAGCCGCGCAGGGCGACCCATCGCTTGAGAATGTGGCGCCGTATATAACAAGCAAGTTCGACGTCTTCCTTACGAATGACATTATGCGCCCCATTGTTTCGCAGGAAAAATCCTCGTTTGATTTTCGGAAAATAATGGATGGCAGGAAAATCTTTCTCGCTAATCTATCCAAAGGGCGCTTAGGCGACAGGAACACTGCGCTCCTCGGTCTTATTCTCGTCTCAAAATTCCTGCAGGCGGCGTTCTCGCGCGTGGATTCGCGTGAGGAGTTTCCCATCTTCTATCTATATATCGACGAGTTCCAGAACTTTGCAACGCCTTCTATCGGCACTATTCTCTCCGAAGCGCGTAAATACAAACTTTCTCTTACGATAGCACACCAGTTCATCGCACAACTGGACGAGAAGATACGCGACGCGGTCATCGGCAACGTGGGCACAAAGGCGGCGTTCCGTGTAGGTACAACCGACGCGGAATTTCTCGCCAAACAATTCGAACCGGGGTTTAGCGCGCCGGATTTGGAGAATTTACCTAATCGGCATGCCGTTCTCTCGCTTCTTGTTAATGGTGTTCCCGCGCGACCATTCTCAATACAGACGCAAAATCTGCCGGAATTTAATTACTCACGTGTAGATATGATGAAAAAGCTCTCTTACGAAACCTACGGCCGTTCGCGTGAGGAGGTTGAAGAAGATGTCCGTAAAAAATTTAAGGCCAGTTATGGATCTCGTCCAATCGCGGCGGATACTCCGTCACTGTACCAATAGGAAAATTGTAGTACAATCTTGCTCATGCAACATCCGAAAGAGGAGCGGACGCTCGTCATCGTAAAACCTGATGGTATCCAGCGGTCGCTTATTGGTGAGATCATTAAGCGCTATGAGCGCATGGGCTTAAAACTCGTTGGACTCAAATTGTTCATACCGACCGAAGCTCAGGTTGAGGAGCATTATCTCCTTGATTCCGGATGGAAAGAAGGCGTTGGAAAGAAGGCAATCGCGTCATACGAAAAGAAAGGATTGAAGCCCTCGACCACGGACCCTATCGCCGCAGGAGAGAAAGTGCTAGCCGGTCTAAGAAAGTACCTGACAGCCGGGCCGGTAGTCGCTAGTGTATGGCAAGGGGCGCATGCGGTTGAGATTATTAGGAAAGTTACGGGAGGAACTGAACCGCTTACATCCGACGTCGGGACTATCCGTGGTGATTTTGTTCTTGATTCTTACCAAATGGCTGATACTGACAGTCGCGCAGTGCGAAATCTCATACATGCATCCGGCTCTGTTGAAGAGGCGAAGAAAGAGATACTGCATTGGTTCAGCGAGGGAGAGCTAGTGAATTACCGGCTTGTGCAAGAACAAATTCTCTACGACGTGGATCTTGACGGCATCTTGGAATAGCGTTCGTCTGGTTTGATTGTCTTGAAGTGGTATAATGGCGGAAGCGGCCGGTACTTAAACCTGCTTGGTTCAAGATAGGGATTCTTATATTGCTCCGTGCATTGCGCTCGGGTGCTGCGGAAACCCACCTGGAGTCCAAACCCCAGGATTGCCGTACCAGCCGCATCAAAACACTTCGCTTTGGCGGAGTTTTTTGATGGAAGCAGTTTCCTGGGCCCACGAAAAGAATACCGGCTATCGAATTTACAAAGAAAAGAGAAAATCAATTGCTGTCTTCCAACACTCTCTTGATACTTGATGCCTGATATCTGATACTTACTCTGCATGTATGCTCACCGCTTTCTGCTTGCACAGTTTGTAGCAGTGGCCGCGCTCGCCGTGTTTCATAGCATTGCTTTGGAGTTCCATCTTTACTGGCGTTTTCTATGGCTTGACCTGCCCGTACATATGCTAGGCGGTATATGGGCAGGTCTTTTTGTGTTTTGGCTTCGCATTCTAATGCGCTTAACACCAAGTGTTGCATGGGGGATCGCCGTGGCCCTGGTATTTGGTGTCGCCTGGGAGATATTTGAAGTTGTCACAGGTCTTCCTCGTGAATCAAGCTATATGCTCGACACGAGTCTTGACCTCTTGATGGATGCTCTTGGAGGCGCAGTGGCGGGATTGTGCGCAACGTATTACGAGCGACGTAGAGCGAGAGAAATATGAAAGCGAGCTTTCGTATTTGGAGCGAGGTGCTCGAAACCAATAACGTCCTGCGATGTCGGAATGCATTGGTTTGCAAAAGACGTAAAAGCGCGCAAGAAACGATGATATAATACGCGACAATGTCCTCGAAACGTATTGTTCACCCCAATCACGTTGCAATACCGCGCAACTTTTGCCGTTTGCCGGGCGGCTATGGCGTCGTGAAAATCTGTGTCTCAGGCGCCGCAGAGACAGGTTATTGCGGACTAGATGCTTTTGAGAAAGCAAAAGAAGTCGGGAGAGAGATAGCGCGTAGCGGCGCTATTATAACGACGGGCGCTACGACTGGCTTCCCACTTTACTCTGCGATGGGTGCCAAAGATGAGTGCGGTTTTTCGATAGGATTTTCTCCGGCGGCGAACGAACGTGAGCATCGGGAGGTCTACAAACTCCCCCTGGATTATATGGATGTTGTCGTCTACACGGGATTCGGGTATACAGGGCGCGACCTTCTCTTAGTACGCTCATCGGATGCCGTAGTCATCGGCTGTGGTCGTGTAGGAACTTTAAATGAGTTTTCTGTTGCGTTCGAGGATCAGCGCCCTCTAGGTATCTTGGAAGGTGAATGGAAAACAGATGAAATATTACGGAGTGTCATTAAGGAGGCGCATCGTCCGAACAAAAAGGTAATCTTCGACTCCGATCCGAAGGCGCTGGTGGAGCGCCTAGTAGAAATGGCGTTCAAAGACAAGGAGGCCACGAATCTTGTCTACAATACCTCGGATAAATGGGACGTTACTGGGAAGAACGCTGAATACATCCTGTAGTGACCCTTCGGAGAGTGTATTTGAGAGACCTTGTGTTATCCTCCCTCTTGCGGTATGTTTTTAGGACCGCACGGAGCATGCCGCGCGGTATTCTCATGAATCCCGCCTTTTCAGAGATCTTCTGGTCGGACGGGTTGAGGTATAGCAGATAAACGTTTTTCTTGCACGGAGTTGTTATTAGTTTAGAAAAAGCGGGATGAAGACCAATAAATCCTACACGAAACGTCTGCGCGTCACACGCAGTGGCAAGATAGTCGCGCGACCCTCCGGGCACAACCATTTCAATGCCAAGGAATCTGGCACTGGTCGCCAGAGGCGCCGCCGTGCGACAGGATTTCATGCGGCTCTCGACAATACGGCGAAAAGTCGATTTTTTCCAGGTTAATCTCATATGGCGCGTGCAAAGCCCCAGTACCATAAGTCTTACAGATTTAACTACGGGGCAGGCGAGGAACAATAATCATTTACAGAATAAAGATGCAGTAATATGTCCAGAGTTAAGCGTGGCACCACATCATTGAAGAAACGTCGCAATATTTTGCGGCAAGTTAAGGGATATCGATTTGGTCGCTCGAAAAAAGTACGGGTCGCAAAAGAAGCGATTTTTCATGCTGGCGCTCACGCGTTCCGGCATCGTCGCTCTAAAAAGCGCGATTACCGCAATCTCTGGGCCTTGCGTATCAATGCTGCCGCCCGCCCGAATGGCTTTACGTACTCAACGCTTATCGGGGCCCTGAAAAAAAGCAATATATTACTCGACAGAAAATCACTTTCGGCCATTGCGAAAGACTATCCCGATGTGTTTACGCGTCTGATGAAAAACATCAAAGCATAGTGCGGAACACCAGGAGGTCTCGTGCTACACGTCTTCCCCTTTGAGCTCGGCAGGAAGTGCCGGTTCCGTTTTTTGCGCGGTATTCTTTTTTGTAGTTTGCGCGGTATTCTTTGCGGCCGAAGGATTGCCTGCTTGTCGCGTTTGCGACGCAGGCAGGCGCTCTATAATGACGGACAATCCCTTTGGGCTTTTCTGTATATCTTCGGCAATGCGATAGCTTTCCGGAATAATGGCAAGAAAACGTTCTAACCGGCCCTTGAGAAATTCGAAATCCATGTACTTGTAACGTCCCCACAAAAAAAG
>DPYD01000064.1 GCA_003545515.1 Candidatus Kaiserbacteria bacterium
ATGATGCCACTGGCTCTGCAGAGGGGAGTGAAGAGAGCACTGGGGTAACTGAGACTATTGCAAAGATCGAGGAAGAAGGGAGACCGACATCTGTACCGGAAGATGAAGGCGTGGTAAAGGAATCGACCGTTTTAAGTATCGGTAGTCTTCAAAACAAGGTAGTCGAACTGTGTGCAACAGGTAATAGGGCACGTGTCTGGATCGTCCTGCTTGCGGTATACGCGGTTATTGCCGTCATCGCCGTGCTTGCTCAATTTCCGGCATCGTGGGCATACTCAACGGGTCAGAGAACTGCGACATTATTGACGCCTCTCATCCTCCTATTGGGATTCTGGTATTTCGCAGAATCCTGCAGACCCACCCTATGGGCACCGATTGCGGCGATATTAGTTGCATTAGCGGGACTCGCGGGAATTTATAGAGAATATCCGCAAACGAAACCGTACGTTGAAGACATTTTCAATCTTATGAAGGAACGCGAACCGAAAGTAAACTCTGCCTCTCCTCCATCGTCAGTACAAGCAACAATGATTACGCCACCGCCTTTGCCGAAAGATAGTAAGGGAACACCGTCGAACGTTTAAAGCGAGGAAGGAAGGTTAGCCACGCATACACCATTGTTGTATAATCCCCGCGTGCAAATTGCGGATATGGTTTAGTGGTAGAACGCTACCTTGCCAAGGTAGAGATCGGGGTTCGATTCCCCGTATCCGCACTACTTCGCTTGTTCACTTCGTTCACAAGCTTCGAAGTGCACGGCACACGGAAAGGCACAACAAGGGGATGGGTCACTGAGTGCGAAGTAGCCCTTCGTAGCTTTAGCGGAGTAGGGCATACTTTAGGGAATGCACTATATCTACATTTTGCAGGACGAGAGTGCGAAAATATACGTCGGGTATACAAACGACTTGAGAAGACGCGTAGGCCATCACAAACACGGCGAAGTGAATACAACAAAGGCATACAATAATCCGACTCTCGTCTGGTACTGCGCTTTCAAAAGCAAAAAGCGAGCACTGGAATTTGAAAGATATCTAAAGCGCGGGTCAGGTCACGCGTTCATGAGAAAACACTTACTGCACACATATGAAAACTAACGATGGAGCACGAGAAAAAACGCTGGCGCGAATGCTGTCGCTGATCAAGAAACATCCGGGCATTAGACCTTCCGAGTTGAATCGTCTATTGAAACGCGAACATTCTGCGGGTTTGCGGAATGCTCTCATCAGACGGAGATTTGTATGGAAGAAAAAGGTTGGCGTAGCAGTACATTACTACTCAAAAAACTATTAGTGCTCCCGCCAGGATTCGAACCTGGAACGATTGCTTCGAAGGCAACTATGATATCCGTTTCACCACGGGAGCAATTCGCCAATGATACGCGGGCCATCGCTCAAATACAATGCGTGTGTAGCATCCTGCTTTTTGAGGTAAATGAATCTGAGATAATTCGCGCACTCAGAAAGAGCGAGATACAATGCGACTATGCATGAAAAATTGCCCGTCCCCAAAGAAGTTTTGATCGTCTATGATGCCCTCGCGAAAGCGGGGTTTGAGGCGTATCTCATCGGAGGATGTGTTCGCGATCTATTACTGATGAAAGATCCAAAGGATTGGGATATCACGACAAACGCAAAACCGGAAGAAATACAAGCACTCTTTGAAGAGACCTTCTATGAGAACAAGTTCGGCACCGTGGGCGTTGTTACAAATTCGGAGAACCCTAGGATCAAGGTTATTGAGGTAACTCCTTATCGTATTGAAGGAAAGTATTCCAACGCTCGCCATCCCGACCAGATTAAGTTCAGCTCAAAACTGGAGGATGATCTCGATCGTCGAGATTTCACCGTAAATGCGATGGCGTATGAACCGAACACAGGAGAAATTATCGATACACATAGAGGGCAAGAGGACCTCGCGCAACATCGCATTGTCACGGTAGGGAACCCAAACGAGCGTTTTAAAGAGGATGCGCTACGGATGCTCCGCGCTATCCGGCTATCGGCTGAATTAGATTTCGTTATAGAAACAAAGACTGCTACCGCGATCGCGGCGGATGCCGCACTTCTTGGAAAGATATCGCGTGAGCGAATACGCGATGAATTAATCAGAATTTTGGAGAGCTCGCGCCCTATGCAGGCACTTTATGTGACCCAAAAACTCGGGATTCTCAAATACATCATACCTGAACTCGAAGAGGGAATAGGATGTGACCAAAATCAGGCGCATTCATTCGACGTATTCGAACATTTGTTGCGCTCACTCCAACATGCGGCTGATAAAAACTGGCCCCTGGATGTGCGGCTTGCCGCACTTCTTCACGATATCGGAAAACCGGCGACCCGTCGTTGGTCCGATGAGAAACACGACTGGACATTCCACGGACACGACGTTGTTGGCGCACGTATAGCAAAAAGAATCCTCGCAAACCTTCGATTCCCGACCGACACTATAGAGAAAGTGGTGTCGCTCGTTCGCACACACATGTTCTTTGCAGACCCCGACTTAGTGACACTTTCGGCCGTTCGCCGTGTAATCGCAAAAGTGGGGCGAGAGAACATTAAAGAGCTCTTACATCTGCGCATTTGCGACCGCATCGGTACAGGGCGACCTAAAGAACAACCGTTCCGCCTGCGAAAGTACATGTCCATGGTAGATGAGGCGATGCGCGATCCAGTCTCCGTCTCTATGTTGGGCATAGATGGGACAAACCTCATCGAAATGGGTGAGAAACCGGGACCGCGCATCGGATGGATACTTCACGCGCTCCTTGAAGAAGTGCTGGACGACCCTAAAAAGAATGCTGAGGGCTATCTGAAAAAACGGGCAAGTGAATTTTCAAAACTCCAAGATGCTGAATTGAAAAAATTGGGAGAAGCCGGGAAAGATCGCCGTTCGGAGGAAGACGAGGCGGCCATTCAAGAGCTGCGCAAGAAACATCACGTCTCCTGATAATCACAGCAAAGAAAAAGGCCGCTCCCACGAGTCGGTGCGGATTGTTAAAATCTGCACCCATTCGTAAGAACGGCCCCGCATTCTGCGATTGTTTTGGAGTCTAACGATGGCACTTGCTTTTAATTTTTGGGACGCTATGCGTCGCCTATTTTAGCGTGTGTGCCTGTTTGAGGCCCCGGGCATTTTGCCCTCCTTGCTCTTTCGTCAGCAAGAACAGAATCCCTGCTTAAAGAGAGTCAAGAATTAAAGAACATTTTACGCAGAAGCTTTAGGGTTTAGGAACGAATTCCTAAACTCCCTGTCCCATAGAATACATCCATAAAGGACAATGTAAAGGACACCCTGTGGATATCTCGGTGCATTCTTGTCCTTTATGCCTCATTAGCGCCAGCAAACATTCAAAAGAGTATGTCAAGAGATATGGGGCAATGATCAGAACCTTGAAACTCGGGATGGATACGAGTAGAACGCACATGTGGTACAAGTGTTTTGCTTACAAAAAAATAATCTATACGCCATCCTATATTCCGTTCACGGGCATTCGAGAAATGGCTCCACCACGTGTAATGACCTTTGCCCTTGGTAAAATATCGAAATATATCCACAAAACCAGCCGCGATGAGCTTATCGATGCCCTCACGTTCCTCTTTGGTATACCCATGCTCGCCTTCGTTTTGTTTTGGATTGGCGAGGTCCTCCGGCGTGTGCGCGACGTTCAAATCGCCGCAAAAAATGACCGGCTTTTTCTTTTCAAGGAGTTTGCAGTAGGCGAGGAATGCCGGGTCCCAGTGCTTGTGCCGAAGCGTGCGACGTGAGAGATCGGGTTTCGAATTGGGAGTATAGACGTTGACCGCGAAAAAGTCCTTATGTTCAGCCGTAATAACCCGACCTTCAGCGTTGGGATCGCCATATCCGTCGGCAAGTTTGTATTTTTTGAGGATTTTTTCGGGGAAGCCGAGCGAAATGGAGAGTGGTTTCTCTTTCGTGAAAATCGCCGTGCCGGCGTATCCTTTACGAGTGGTAGATGAGTTCCAGTATTCCTCATAGTCAGGCAAATCCACCTCGCTCTGGTACCGCTCTGCTTTCGTCTCTTGGAGGCAGACAATATCCGGTTTCATTTTTTCAAGGACTGGGGTTAATGCGCCCTTGCGATGGATGCTTCGTATTCCGTTCACGTTCCAAGAAATGAGTTTCATACCATTATCCTTTCCTCCTCTTGCCGTGGAAGGCCTTGTGCACCTCGCGTAGGTGTCGGTCGGTGACGTGCGTGTAGACCTGGGTGGTTGCTATGTTTTGGTGGCCAAGCAGTGCTTGTACGCTACGCAAATCGGCCCCGTTTTCGAGCAAATCGGTCGCAAACGAGTGACGGATAATGTGAGGAGTGACCTTCCGTGTGATGCCTGCTCTAACTGCATATTGTTTCACGATGCGCTCGACAGAACGTGGTGTGAGTCGTGAGGGCTCTTTACCTTTAAATCCTGCGACGCGTCCCGTGAAGAGAGCTTCACTCATATCTCCCCGTTTTTTAAGATACGTTGAGACCGCCTTTTTTGCGGAAGGGGAGAGAAACACGACGCGTATCTTGTCACCCTTACCTCGCACGGAAAATTCATCGCGCGTGAGATCTATATCTGCGTTGAGCGAGCATAATTCTGAAACACGCAGTCCGGTAGAGAAGAAAAGTTCCAAAATAGATCGATCGCGAAGTGCGGTCTCGGTTTCTCCCACTGGCGCTCTTAGGAGACGGTTTAACTCATCAGCGGTTATAAGGTCGAGGTCGCGATTCGATGTCTTAGCCAGCTCTATTTTTTCCGGCTGGAGCGATTCGACCCCGATTTTGCGAAGATATTTGAGAAACGCGCGCAGAGCTATCATGTAATAGTTCTGCGTCTTCTTTTTCATGCTACCCGAGACGCCGGCTTGACGATTAAGCCACATGCGAAATTCGCGCACGACAGACTCTGTCAACTGCGACGGCGAGCGCACCTTCGTTTGCATCAGAAAGCGCGACAGGTAATGGTCGTAATTCTCGACGGTTTTAACACTCCTGCCTTTTTCTATCTCGATATACTCTAGAAACTTGGTCTTCAAAGATTTGAGATCAGATACCATATGTTACATCCTAACATTCTCCGTGTCGCACAATATTTTTATCCGATGTGCCACAATTAGTTCTATTTAAGATATTTTTTCTTCTTCAATTTCTCCGGCAAATAAACGTCTTTATCGTCTCGATCGGGATACATTTCATAACCTTCTCCATATTTCAGGTCTTTCATGAGCTTCGTGACCGGGTTACGAATACTGATAGGGATGGGGAGATTGCCGAACTTTTTTACATCGATCTCCGCGGCGCGTAGAGCGTCGTACGAACGGCGATCTTTCTTGCACTGCGAGAGGTATGCAACACCATGAGCGAGATTAATGGCGGCCTCCGGATAGCCAATAATTTCCACTGCACGAAAGACGGCGTTCGCAACAACGAGTGCTGTCGGCTGTGCAAGGCCGATATCCTCACTCGCAAAAATAACCATACGACGCGCTATAAATTTTGGGTCCTCGCCGGCTTCCACCATGCGCGCCAAGTAGTAAAGTGCGGCGTCAGGTTGTGACGCACGCATCGATTTAATGAACGCAGAAACAGTGTTGTAATGCTCCTCACCCTTTTTATCGTACCGTAAATGTTTTGACTGAACAGATTCTTTCAAGCTTTCCAGGGTTATCTTTCCGTACAAATTTTGCGCCGTTTCGAGGACAGTAATCGCTTGTCGCGCATCGCCACCCGCCATTTGTATTAGCCAGTCGCGCGCATGTTTCGACATTTTCCCCGCCAGCTGGCGGGTCGCGCGCGTTATGATCTTCTCCATCTCTTTTTCCGAGTGTTCGAGGAGAACGAAGACGCGGCAACGCGAAAGAAGGGGTGCGATTATTTCAAATGACGGGTTTTCGGTCGTTGCTCCGACAAGAGTCATATCCCCGCGCTCAACGAATGGCAGTAAGAAATCTTGTTGGGCCTTATTGAAACGATGTATCTCATCTATGAACAAGACTTTGGGCTTGCCGAGACCGAGCGTCCGTTCACGCCGGCGTTCTCCAAGTACCTTCTTGATGTCCTCTTTACCCGCATCCACTGCCGAAAGTTCGTAAAAATCCGCGCCGAGCGCCGTCGCGTAGATTCGCGCCAGAGTCGTCTTGCCGCTCCCGGGCGGCCCCCAGAGGATGAACGAAAAGAGTTCCTTTTTCTCTATAGCAACACGTAAAGGTTTCCCATTGCCGGCGAGATGTTCTTGGCCCACGAATTCACCGAGTGTTTGCGGCCGTATCATTGAGGCAAGGGGTTCCGCCATATGCGCAGTATACTCCCATACCATCTTCTCATCTGAATTTGCGGTGACTACACAGATTCTTGTTGAACACGCCTATATGCTATCCAAACCTTATAGAAATTGAGGGTGTACCTCTTATCAACAGGTTTTCCCCAGAAACAATGTGGGCATGTCTCACAGCGTGCGCTATGGTATGTTCTATGAATACTAAATATATCGTTGCAGGAATTATTATCCTTTCGGTCGTTATTTTTGGCGGATATTATGTTTTTGTGAACTACCCCGCCACCGAATCTCAAACTCAAGACCAAACGACTGAAACAGCCGATACGGTTCAAGTGCAGGATGTAACCATTGGAGATGGCGCGGAGGCGACACCGGGCTCGGTCGTGTCAATTCTTTATGTAGGTATGCTTGAGGACGGTACTGTTTTCGATAGCTCCGAAGTGCATGATAATGAACCGCTGATTTTCGTCCTCGGAAACCCTGAGCTTATTCCGGGTTTTCAAATAGGCATCAACGGCATGCGTGAAGGGGGGGAGCGCGCATTAGTTATTCCTCCTTCTCTCGGCTATGGCGCGCAGGAAAAACGTGGACCGGAGGGAGAACTTATTATCCCCGCCGACTCGACCCTTGTATTCAGCGTTAAGCTGTTGAGCGTTACGGCTTCAGAAACTGAGGTGGAATGAGATCCTTCGGTACAATAGACGGTACAATAGAAATCCGCGATGGCCGTCGCAAGAAATTGCCGATTCCTTGCTCTCCGTTATACCCCTTAACAGAGCCAAAGTTAGCGTAGGGGCTTGCGTAATGGTAGAGAACGTGCTACATTCACGGCATGCTTACTAAGCGTAAGAAAGCTAATGAAATCGCGAAAGCCAAACGCCACGATACCGATACTGGCTCTCCCGAAGTGCAAATTGCTATAATTTCCCGCCGCATCGAGGAAATTTCGTCTCATTTGGATAAAAACCGCAAAGATAAGCACTCACGCCGGGGGCTTTTGGGGCTCGTCGCCGCTCGCCGCAAGCATCTAAAGCATCTGGAGAGCACAAACAAACGTGCCTATAGTACTATCGTAAAGACGCTGGGACTTAAGAAGTAGGTTTTTTGCTCCAGACACTGAAACGGAGTACACTCCTATGAGGGGATAGTTTTTATAAAGTTATTTATGTTTGCATTGTCGCTCTGACTTTTGACTTTGCATTCTAATCTATTTTCATGAGTATTATTAAACATCCTGAGCAGCGCGTCGGTGTTTTCATAGATACGCAAAACCTCTATCACAGCGCGAAAAATATATATCACGCACGAGTAAACTTTGGAAATCTCCTTAAGGATGCCATCGCAGGCCGCCGGCTGGTACGAGCACGTGCGTATGCCGTTACAACAGAATCTGGCGAAGAAAAGAACTTTTTTGAGGCTCTATCCAAACTTGGCGTCGAAATGCGCACGAAGGATCTCCAAATATTCTCTGGTGGTGCGAAAAAAGCGGATTGGGACGTTGGTCTAGCAGTCGATGCCATTACTGCGTCTCCGAAACTGGATACCGTGATACTTCTTACGGGTGATGGGGATTTCATCCCTCTTGTAGAGTACCTCCAGACACATGGAGGATGTCAGGTGGAGATTGTCTCCTTCGGTCGTTCAAGCTCGCTCAAACTGAAAGAAGCGGCGGACGATTTTCTCGACCTCGACAATGATCCGCGACGCTATCTCTTAAATTATCGCTCAGGTACGCGTCGCATCACGACCACTCGACAATCCGATTCGACATCTTCTGACGATGAAGAAAAAGATGGGGTTGAGTGAAGAAAGACCAAACTTATAATAGCGGGATGACAGAACTTCTCGCTCTTGCTATACTCACGACATTAATTAATAGTGGTCCGCGGATAGGTAGGTTTGAAACGCGTTTTCAAATCTAAAATCCGAGGGCCGATTGTAAGAATCTACACAATGCAGAAAAAAGAGTATTCCGTCGAAATCGGCGGAAAAACGATGACCGCCGAGTTCAACGATTGGGCGAACCAAGCAAACGGTTCGGTTTTATTGCGTTACGGAAACAGCGCGGTTCTTGCAACCGCCGTTATGAGTAATCACGAGTCCAATCTGGATTATTTTCCATTATCTGTAGAATACGAGGAAAAGTTTTATGCGGTAGGTGCCATACTTGGGAGCCGATTCATGCGACGTGAAGGGCGACCAAGTGATGAAGCGGTTCTTTCAGGTCGCGTCGTTGACCGTACTATCCGGCCGCTTTTCCCCAAGGGTCTCAAGCGCGAAGTGCAAGTTATAATCACGGTGCTCTCAATAGAAGAGTATGATACCGATATTCTTGCTGTGAATGCGGCATCACTCGCTCTCGCTACATCAAACATTCCGTGGAACGGACCCGTTTCAGCGCTCCGCGTTGGTCTTGAGGAAGATAACCCGGAATTCATAATTAATCCGACATACAAACAGCGCCAGGAAGAGTTACCGCCAAAAGCATTGATGGATCTTACCGTGTGCGGAAAAGACGGAATGATAAATATGATAGAGGTCAATGCGCGTGAAGTTCCCGAAGCAACGCTTGAGAAATCCCTAGTGCGTGCTTCAGAAGAAATAGAAAAATTGCAAGCTTGGCAAAAGGAAATAGTTGTCGATCGAAGTGTCGAGAAATTCAAATTCGTTCCCCCGTTCGAAGACGACGTGCATCTTGCTCCGGCATTCGATGAGATTATCGGAAAGCGCCTGGAAGCACTCAACGATGTGCTCTCTAAGAAAGATTTCGGTGAATTGCGAGGCGAATGGGCGGCACATTCTTCGGCGCAGTTCCCCGATATTGAACCGGGTAAATTTGATACGTATTTCGAGCATCGTATTGACGAGTATGTGCACGACCTCGCGCTAAAAAAGGGGAAACGTGTTGATGGGCGCGCGCTCGATGAAGTGCGATCTCTGCACGCCCAAGCCGGCGGCATTTCACCGGTCATTCACGGCACCGGCCTTTTCTATCGTGGAGAAACGCACGTCTTGGCGGCTTTAACCTTGGGAGGCCCCGGCGACGCGCAACTAATCGACACTATAGAATTCCAAGACACGAAAAAAACATTTATGCTCCACTACAACTTCCCGCCGTTCTCGGTGGGTGAGACGGGACGTGTCGGTGGATTTAATCGACGCATGACAGGTCACGGCGCTCTCGCAGAAAAATCACTTCGTTCAGTGTTACCGCCAAAAGAAATCTTCCCCTACACAATCCGTATCGTATCGGAATGTCTCGCTTCGAACGGTTCGACTTCCATGGCAACGGTCTGTGCAGGAACGCTTGCCTTACTCGATGCGGGTGTCCCCATAACGCGCCCTGTCGCCGGAATAGCAATGGGATTGATGTCGGAACCCTTCGACTCCGCTCAGAGTAACGCTCCGCGTTACAAAATACTGACCGATATACAGGGGCCGGAGGATCATCATGGCGACATGGACTTTAAGGTTGCGGGCACATCTGAAGGTGTCACCGGAGTTCAAATGGATGTGAAAGTTGAGGGTGTCCCTGTATCTGTACTTGCCGAAACATTCGCGCAGGCAAAAAAAGCGCGTCTCGAAATACTCGACGTTATGCAAAAGGCGATTGCCTCACACCGCCCCGACATATCGCCTCGTGCACCGAAAATACTTACGACAAAGGTTAAGGTGGATCAAATCGGACTCGTTATCGGCCCCGGAGGAAAAACGATAAATGGTATTCGGGAACGTACGAACTGCGATGACATCACGATAGAAGAAGACGGTACCATCTTCATCACCGGCCGGGAGGGAACCGCGGATGCGGCACTTAAGGAGGTCGTCGATCTCACGCGTGAATATATGGCCGGTGAACGTTTCGAAGGTCCGGTCACCCGTGTTTTAGATTTCGGCGCATTTGTAAAGATAGGTCCAAACACAGAAGGATTGGTACATGTGTCCGAGGTGGCACCCTTCCGTATAGAGAAAATAACAGACGCGGTCGGGCTCGGTGATGTAGTCCCCGTCATTATCAAGGAAATTGACGAGAAAGGACGGTATAATCTCTCCATAAAAGCTGCCGATCCGGAATGGGCCTCACGAAAAGGGCTTAAGCCGGCTACCGGTGGGGGAAACTATGGCGAACGACCAAACAACAGGAATGGGTACGGCGAACGACGCCGCAGAAATTAAACCAAAGGTAGCTACTGAACCTTCCTCTTCAGCGATAAACGATCCAGCCGATGAAGCACGTATCGTTGAAGAAACCGTCATCCAACCTGCGGTGATTCCTGAGAGCTCATCAATCCCTACTGCCCCCTCTTCCTCAGAACACGAAGCTTCCCTGACGCCTGATAAAAATGTGGAGAAGACACCGCAGGCGGTATCTGCGCCCGTACCCGTAAAACTGTCCTCGACCCTTTCGACTCCAACCGTACCTATGCCACCAAGCCCAAAGCGTGGCGAGCCGGCATACGAAGCGCGAGAGAAACCCACCCTTCTCGATGCACATACTCCCCCACTCCCCGTACGCAATACTGATCCTCCAAAGGATCAACTGAAGATATTGAAAAAGTCTTCTTCCTCCGATGAAAAGACGGACATTGAGAATATCCTTAAAGAGATAAAACTTCCCGAACGTCATACTCTTTCGGGAGAAAGTAACATGCCGATAAAAGGGATATCATATGGCACTTCGCTTTTAGGAAAAAATCGAGGGGGTCGAGGACAGTCGGATTCCAATAGTTCCCCAAATATTGAACAGTCAACATCAATATCTTCAGTGGATTCCTCGACTGCATACGATAAACAGAATGCTGTTACCGAAGACGAGGGCATGTCGAAGGTAAAAAAGGAAATTCCTGAGAACATCCCTTCGACGGTAATGCCTGTTAGAACCTTAAAAAATGATTTTCAGGATATAGTTCGTGATAAAAAGATCTCACTGGTACGCGCAGCTGCTCTCGAGCAAGATAAAAGGCGTGGCAATCAACCATCGGCGTCTGACTCTACAACAAAACGAAAACGTCACACATTTAATGTTGTGTTTGCATCAATACTTCTCGCGACCTTGGGCACCGCGGCATTTTTCGGGATTGCGCTGATCGTACGAGAGCGCAGTGGTACAGTAGAAGTACCTCCCAATACTTCGCTCCTCTTTTCAGAGTCCTCATTTCCTCTAGCTTTAAAAGACTTATCCTCATTTGACATAAAGAATCTATTCGGTCAAATCCGCTCCGGAGGCGGCGCGACCCTCGGGTCCATTACGCGTGTTGTACCTATCGTATCAATACCTGTGAGTAGCGACTTTGCCGCAAATACCGTCGAAGAACGACCGGCCACTCTTGAAGAGTTCCTGAACGTGCTTGGAGCACATGTTTCGCCCGACCTCATTCGGGCGCTAGACACTGAATTCTTTTTCGGTATCCACACAGTGGATGAGAATGCACCGTTTTTTGTCATACCCGTCGTCTCCTATGAACGCGCATTCGCCGATATGCTCGAATGGGAAAATACGATGAATGCCGATCTTGCCTCCGCATTCACTCCTGTACCAAACACCGTCATGGGTGGAGA
>DPYD01000051.1 GCA_003545515.1 Candidatus Kaiserbacteria bacterium
AGCGAACGAAGATTTGGAGAAAGCATTTGAAGCGAAGGAAAAAGAGATGAGCAATTAGGAAGCCTCACCATATGAATAATGAGGAGCTTCCATACGAAAAAAGATATCCTCGCATCGCACGGGAGAAGCTTGTTATACCGCGAACTATGGAGGGGACGCTCAATCTGGACTTTTATGACGTGGCAAAGGAACTTAACGATATATTGTCGGACACTCCAGGATACGTCGGACTTGCCCCTGTTGGTTCAAGAACGCGCGGATATGCTCGGCAAGGGTCTGAACAGGAGTCGGATGTTGACGTACTATTTTTCTATGACTCATCTAAAACTTCCCGCCATGAATTCGAGTTTGCCCGGCATAGCGCCATTTCAGCCGTGCAAAATTCTCAAGGAAAAACGATTGACAGCGGATTCCCAATAAATGTTACGCACATGGGAATTGTCTATAGTCTTTTGCCTTTATCACGAGGCCAGACACAGGAGACGCAACTGGGGTTTCTTTTCGCGCAAACTGCGATCGGTCCGCATATCGATGAAAGCAGAAAACAAGTTGCCGAATACTTAAAGACCTTCCCGTCTCCCTCTAGAGCTAAGGCCATACGGGGACTTGCTGATGCAACGGTCGCACTCGAAATGAAATTCGAAGATCGGATATATCGCATGAACATCCCCAAAGATGAATTGGATAAGATGTGGAGTGGTCGACAGCAACAATGGGAAAAGCAGATTGTTGAATCTATTAAACTTTACTCTTCATAGTCATGATCACTGCGCCTCTCGTCATCGGCATACTGGTTTTCCTAATTCTCGTGCATGAGAGTAGTTGCCGCTATTATGCTATACTGCGTGCATGAAAAAGCGAACTGAAAAGATTTATCACTACGATGTCGTGCTCGATCCGAATGGCGAAGGATATACCGTGACGGTACCGGACATCCCGGGTCTGGTCACTGAAGGAAGCAATCTTTCTGAAGCCAGAATAATGGCTAAAGATGCAATTCGATGCGCGCTTGAGGCCGCTCTTAAAGTGAGGTCCTTCGCTTCTGCTACTGCCCGACGCAAGGCGCGCGGAGAGAACGTCGTCGTGAAGATGTAAAACATGCCACGCTTACCGCGCATTCCGAGCGCTCTGGTATTACGAGCACTCAAGCGCGCAGGATTCTATGAGTATCATCAGTCAGGAAGCCACGTTCAGTTGCGCCACCCGACCAAACAAACTCTTCGAATAACAGTTCCTTTTCACCGGAAAGACCTTGCGTCGAAAACTCTGAAATCAGTTATTAAACAAGCTGAACTCACGGTGGACGACTTTTTGAATCTTTTATAAGACATATGACTACCATTCTTCTTGTCGTCGGCATATTAATGCTTCTCATTCTTGTTCACGAACTGGGGCACTTTATTGCCGCGAAATTCTTCCGTGTGCGCGTGGAGGAATTCGGCATAGGGTTTCCTCCGCGCGCGCTGACGTTCGGAAAATGGGGAGGTACGGAATATACGTTAAATTGGGTGCCATTTGGCGGATTCGTTCGTCTTTTCGGCGACATCGGCGAAGGGCGGCACGGGCAGGGTAGTTTCGTTGATAAAAATCGCGGTGTGCAAGCAGTTATTCTCGCCGCAGGCGTATTTATGAATCTGGTTGCGGCCTGGGCGCTTTTCACGGGTGCCTTATATATTGGAATACCACGATTGGTTGATAGCATCGAGCAGGGCGCAAACCAGTGGCTTCTTGTAGCCGAAGTAGTCGCGGACTCGCCGGCTTTTGCCGCGGGTCTTTCTCCCGGGGATAGGATAACAAGCGTTGTGGCGTCTGATGGAGAGGAAGTAACAGTGCTAACACCAACGACCGTTAGTGATTTCATTCAAGAGCGCGGCGGGGAGTCGTTGGAAATTTCATATGTACGTGGAGGAGCGACGACGGTAGTAACCGTACGCTCCGCGCACGCGGTCATCTCGGACTCGGCGGAGAGGCCAGCAATAGGCGTGGCTCTTGCATTGGTCAGCGACGAGCCGCTTCCGCTTCTCGTCGCCATGAAGGACGCTTCCGTTAGCACGTACAATGCGTTCAAGGCGGTGTTGGGCGGACTGTGGGAAATGGTAAAAAGTGCAACGAATGGCGTATCGCCGCTTAAAGATATCGTTGGTCCCATAGGGCTCGTGGGTNNTTCATAATCAATCTCCTGCCCATACCCGCGCTCGACGGCGGCCGCCTCTTTGTTCTGGGTATAGAGACTCTCATACGTCGCAATGCGTCACAGGTGGCGATACGACTCTTGAATGCCTTTGGTATTGCATTTATTGTTTTTCTCATGGTCGCCGTCACGTGGAACGACATCGCCCGACTCTTCACATAATGGATTGTACTTCGCCTTTTGAGAACCAAATTCGACGAGCAATCCGCCATATCGGGCAAGTGGAGGGAGAATACGTTTGATTTGAAGGGAGAGGCCTCTCTGGTATGATGACGCCTATGCGTCAAAGTCATCTCTTTACAAAAACTCGCCGCGAAGCGCCGAAAGATGAAGTGGCAAAAAATGCCCAACTTCTCATACGTGCGGGGTACATCCATAAAGAAGCGGCGGGCGCGTATTCTTTTTTGCCGCTCGGGTTGCGCGTGTTCAAAAATATCGAGCGTCTCATCCGCGAAGAGATGAACCAGATCGGCGGGCAGGAGGTGGCATTGGCCGCACTCCAGACGCC
>DPYD01000017.1 GCA_003545515.1 Candidatus Kaiserbacteria bacterium
GGCGGCATGCTTGAGGACACGTCTGCCGACACGGTATTAGAAAAGAAGAAACTTCAACATCGGCGGGCGGATGCAGGTTTTGATTCCGTGCAAATGTATTTGCGCGAGATAGGTCAGTATCCTCTCTTGAATGCCTCTCAAGAGAGAGAGTTGGCGAAGCGTATCTTAGAAAGCGACGAAGAAGCACGCAGTATCTTAGCCCGCTCCAACCTGCGTCTTGTTGTTTCTATCGCAAAAAAGTACGTCAACCGTTCGCCTGACCTCACGCTTCTGGATCTAATCCAGGAAGGAAATCTGGGGCTTTTTAAGGCAGTGGACAAGTTTGACCACACAAAGGGTTATAAGTTCTCTACCTATGCGACGTGGTGGATACGTCAAGCCATTACCCGCGCTTTGGCCGATCAGTCGCGCACCATCCGCATTCCCGTTCACATGGTGGAGACTATTGCGAAGTATAAGCAGAAAGTGCGCGAGTTAAGCCAACATTTGGGTCGCGATCCTCTTCCTGAAGAAATTGCCGCAGAGATGGGCATTGAAGTGGAAAAGATTTACACCATACAGAAGATCAATCAAGACACCGTGTCATTGGAGTCGCCAGTCGGCGAGGATGATGACGAACGCTCAACGTTGGGGAGCTTTATTGCGGACGATGCGATCGCAAGTCCCGATCAGGACGCATCACGCCGTATTTTGGGCGAGCAGATGGAAGGCATTTTGGATGAACTTTCTCCAAAAGAGCGAAAAATACTGGAAATGAGGAATGGTTTAACAGGTGAGGGTATTTGCTACACTTTGGAGGAGGTAGGGCGCGAATTCGGCGTTACCCGTGAACGTATTCGCCAAATCGAGGCGAAAGCATTGGAACGCATCAGGTTCCATGACAGAGCCAAGCAGTTGCGTAGCTATTAAACAGCGCAAAAGGGCGGTACTATTATTACGATATGAGTTTAGTATGAGTCTAGAGAGTGGAGAAAGCAGTGAAGGAAAAGAGCCGACGGAACCGATAGAGCGTATTACCGTAGCGGCCATCAAGTACAGAGGAGATACATTTATGGGGCATTTGCATAGCGATGCATGGAATTTGATGAATGAAAAATATCCTGGAGCGATTATGACAGAAAAAAATAGTGAGTTTGGCTTTATGACTAGCGCAGGACGGTTCGTGAGTAGAGAAGAGGCGCTCAAGATTGCCGATAAAGCAGAACAGCTAAAGCATGGGCCGCGAAACCCCGACAGCATTCTTTTGCAGGAAGACCTCAAAGAAGGGAGTAACAAATAGTTGTTTGTTAGTTTTGCCCAAAATATAACGGTCGGAGGAGAGTCCAGTCAGTCGAAAAGCATATCGATGTACTTCGTTAACATTTGATATCCTCCTTACCTCCTGGTGGCAAAGAGGAAATTACCCCACTGGATTAACTTTAGTCAAGTGATGCTATATTTGCTCTATGAAGCCGCCCATCAAGCATTGGAGCCACTCGTCTTTGATGTCGTTTTTGAGGAATCCGCTCGCTTGGTACAAACGTTACGTTGAAGGGGTGTATGACACGCCTTCGAGCCCAACAGGGATAGTTGGACGAACAGGACATGTAGCGCTCCAACATTTCTATGGTGGAATAGGTAAAGAAGGAGCAATAGAGCTCGGGCTTGAATATCTACGAGACGTGCCCGATTTCGAGATTAATTTTGGAAAAGCTAAGTCTCGTCTTGCAAAAAAGAAAAAGCGCCATGCTATGGAGCGAGAATACTTGCGGGCTATCAACTTCTATCTCGCTCGACCCCCGAGGCACGACGTTCTTGGCGTCGAAGTTAAAGCGGTCGCGAAGGTGGAAGGGCTAACGCTTCCCATAAAGGCCGTCTCAGACTTGGTCGTACGTTCAAAGATTGATGGAGCGGCTGTGGATATCGTAGATCACAAGTTCGTCGATTCTTTTAGCAATTTACGAGAAGGGAAAGCACTTTTTATGCTTCAAGCGATTTTCAACTATTACACGGTGAAAGAGCAGTTCGGGAAGCCCGTCAGGCGCTTCATTGTCCATGAATGCAAGAAGAGAAGAAATGTCGACGGCGCTTCCCAGATGCGTCGATATATTATTGACTTCAGGAACAGCAAAGAAGAGTTTGTTATTTTTCACCGTCTTTTAAACGACGCAACGGCGGAGATCATGCGGCCGCGTGTCTATCTCCCGAACCCCTCCGACCTGTTCGAAGGAGAAAATTCGTTCGATATCTATCGTTTGAATCTCTAAAATCCCCCACAGTTACTTTGCTAACACTTAACAATGCGGAGAATACGGCACGTTCATGACAAAGTGAGAAAACACTAAGCTCCGAATAATTTCGGTTGTGGATAGCTACTCTAACGGCTCCTAACCTTGAGCTTGGTCTCTTTTTTCTTGTTTATCTTCGGGAGTCGTATCACAAGGATACCGTGGCGTTCGCTTGCTTCCGCGCTATCCACATCCACCTCCTCGGGCAGAAGAACGGTACGAGAGAACGAACCCCAATAAAGCTCACGTTGGAAGTAATGTTCTTCATCGACTTCGCGTTCATCTTGTCGCGAGCCACTTATGGTGAGCATTTCACGGGTAAGGGAAATATCAATGGAATTTGGCTGTACGCCTGCAATGAGGGCTTTTACGACAATAGCGTCCGGAGTTTGGTATACGTCTACCGCAAGTTCTCCCGACGGTTCATCTTCTACTCCGGAGTTCTCATGGCGCGGTAATATGTGCGCATGCCGTTCCGCACCCTCGCCTTCAAAAATAGCTTTCGTGGCACTCGGGTCGTCGAAGTAGTTTTCATACGGATCATCGTTGCCGACAAGTCGCGAGAAAAAGGATTTCTTTTTGGTCATAAGTTATTTTGAAAAATGACGTACTACAACGGGATGAATACGTTTAATGTATTCTAACACGGCTAGAAGCACGATAAGACCGAGCCACACAAGTCCGAAGGTTCGCAAAAGATACTCCTCTGCCGTATTGAGTATAAGGAAGTTAAAGAGACCGTGCAAAAGGGAAGCGAGGATAACTCCATAGAGCGCATAGAGACGCTTCGAGCGTCTAGACTTGTAAAAAGATAGCGCAAGCGCAACACCGATAACCGCCGAAGATAAGACATGAAGAAGCATTGCGCCTACGAAGCGGAGATTCCCCGTCATTAATGTTTCCAGGATGCCTTGTCCGGAAAGTGGCGAAAGAAGAAACAGTGCATTCTCGGCGGCGGCAAAGCCGAGCGCGACTGCGACCATATACATGACAGAGTCTATCGGTTCGTCATTTTCGCGGCTTCGCAAGACGGTAATGCGCGCAGCAACATATTTCATTATTTCTTCGATAACGGACCATGCGATGAACACAATTGTCGTACTTGTTAGAAAAACGGCGACGGCCTGCTGTATAGGAATAACAACGCCGACGGTGACCATTCCCACAAGAAAGGCGAGCGCGATGATACGCCGCGGTTCCGGATGCTTTGCATCCTCGCGTAGCCAAAACCAAAGCCATGCCAGCGCAGGGAATACACCCCCTGCAGTTGCTATAAGAAGTGTAGTGGACTCACTCATGAATATGTCTTTTAGTTCGTTTTACCGGTTGGCCAAGAAGCGACCATGAGAAGGTCTGTTTCTTTCTTCACGCCATTAAAATCCTCGGATGTTTTAAGCGTAGGGAGCTCTCTCCATATTGCTTCCGTGACGAACGGCATGAAGGGGTGGAGGAGCTTCAGGGAAGTATAAAGTATAACGTATAGAGTATAACGGCGGGATGCGGCGGCTTGCCCTGTCCTCGACTCTGAGGGACGAGCATCGCTCGGACTCGAATGAGAGGTACTCGAAGGGCGACCGTCGTCTGCGCGGATGATTTCCTTTGATTCTTCAAGTATCTCATCCGCGAAGCGATGCCACACATAGTGATAGACAGCATCAGCCGCAAGGTCGAGCCGGAACACATCCAGGTGTTCAGACACCTCTCTCGCAATCGCCCTTGCTTCTTCAAGCAACTTCTCGTCAGATCCAGTGAGGTCAGACCTCACTGGACCGTCGGTGTTTTCCAAGACAAAGCGGGCGATGTTCCAAATTTTATTTGCAAAATGTTTGTACCCGCGCACACGGTCTTCAGAGAGTTTGATGTCGTTTCCCGGCGCCGCACCAATGATGAGGGAAAGGCGCGTCGCATCCGCCCCATACTTTTCTATCATTTCCAATGGATCGATAATGTTCCCGAGCGACTTAGACATCTTCCGCCCCTTCGCGTCGCGCACAAGCCCGTGGAGGTACACTCGACGGAAAGGAACTTCACCTAAGAAAAATCCCGACATTAGTATCATTCGTGCAACCCAGAAGAAGATAATGTCATAGCCGGTCTCCAATACAGATGTGGGATGATAAGTCTTCAGATCTGTCGTTTCTTGAGGCCAGCCGAGAGTCGAAAACGTCCACAATCCGGAAGAAAACCACGTATCCAACACATCAGGATCTTGTTTCCATCCTTCTCCTTTTGGCGGCTTAGTTCCGACATATATTTCCGCATTATTCGGCGTCTGTTCCGCATTGTTCCGCGAGGATTCCCGCGTCCACGCGGGAATCCTGTGTCCAAACCATATCTGTCGTGAAATGCACCAGTCGCGCAGGTTGTCTATCCAGTGGTAATATATTTTCTCGAATCTCTCGGGCATGATCTCTGTCTCTTTGTCTTCGACCACTTTCTTCATCCACCCCTTGAGTGTCATTTCTCCTCTAGGGCTTTTGAACGGTTTGTTTACCATGACAAACCACTGCCGCTTTATCTGCGGTTCTATGATGCCGCCTCCACGGCTGTTAATAGCTACGTTGTGTACGTATTTTTCGTCCACCCTTGCTACCAGGCCTTTCTTTTGCAATTTCTCGATGATAAGCGAGCGTGCTTTTTTGATATGTTGTCCCGAAAACTCACCGGCGATGTCGAGCAAAATACCGCGCTCATCTATGACCTTCTCGAAGTCTAAGTTATGTTTTCTCGCTAACTCGAAATCGTGCGAATCGTGAGCGGGTGTAATGGTCATGGCACCCGAGCCGAACGACATATCGATACCGTCGTCCTTGATTATTGTCGCCGTAACTGGCCCGTTTATCCATTCAAGCTCGATTGTCTGTTTGTGCTTATACTCCTTGTAGCGCTCATCATCCGGATGCATCACTACATACTTGTCGCCGAATTTCGTTTCGGGACGCACGGTGCCTATTACGAACGGTCCATATTGCAAATAATAGAACGGGTCCGTTTGTTCCACGTATTCGATTTCATCGTCGGAAACAGTCGTTTGTAATTTCGGATCCCAGTTGACTATGCGATTGCCTCGCTCGATGAGTCCCGCGTCGTACATGCGCACGAATGCTTCCATGACGGCTTGGTATCGCTTTTCATCCATCGTGTATGCATAACGACTCCAATCGAGAGAGGCCCCCATCTTTTTTAATTGATTGATGATNNGTTTTGAATCCGCGCATGCGGTGATAGCGAATGAGAATGTCTTCCACCGCGAGCATGGCGGCATGACCCATGTGGAGTGTGCCTGTGACATTAGGCGGCGGCAGAATGATGGAGTAGGGTTCGGCGTCTTGCTTTGTTACTCCACGCTCAATACAGACATCGGGGTTTGTATAGCCGCTTTCCTCCCAACGTGCGAGCATTTCCGGTTCGCGCGCTTTCGGGTCGTAGGGTTTGAGGAAAATTTCCGGGGCTTTTGAAGACTCCATCACGAGATTTTAGCAGTAAAATGAGTATTTATGCTAACAATAAATTACCGCTTGCGCGTAAAGTATCGGGCTCGGCGAATTCTTTCTTGAGCGCATGGAAGTAACCTGCAAGAGCAATCATCACGGCATTGTCAGTGGAGTATTCTACGGGACACAAGAGCAGTTTCGCTCCCGCCTCCGCCAAAGCTTCGGTGAGGCGAAGACGGATGTGTGTATTAGCCGAGACGCCGCCCCCAACGACGACGGTGTTCACGCCGAATTCTTCGACGGCACGCATCATCTTTGCAATGAGTACTTCGGTAACCGCATCTTCAAATTCTCGCGCTATTTGTTTTTTTAGTTCTTCGGAAAGCATATACCGTTTCTCGGTAAATCGGAGTACGGCTGTTTTTAGGCCGGAGAATGAGAAATCATACGTGTCTTCATTCAGCATGGGGCGCGGCAGAGTGATTGCTCGAGGGAAGTTATTCTGCCGCGCATCTTCCGCAAGGCGCGAAATGTGCGGTCCTCCCGGATAGGGGAGTCCGATCATTCGCGCAACCTTGTCGAACGCTTCGCCAACGGCGTCGTCGCGCGTCCGCCCGAGATATTCGTATTGCATCCACTCTTTCATCAATATCAATTCCGTATGACCACCTGAAATGAGCAATGTAACAGCAGGAAATTCGAATTTCACGATGTTTCCTTCGATGTATCTTTTCTCATTCCCATAATCTATCCGACCGGATAGATTATGGGAATCCAAAAATTCGGTCATTGATATCACGACGTGCCCTTCCATGTGATTTGCCGCAACGATTGGCAGATTCCATGCGAGCGACAGCGCACGCGCGAAATTGATACCCACCCAAAGCGCCGGTTCAAGTCCAGGACCCACAGTGACCGCTATTGCATCAACGTCGGGTCTTGCATGTTCATTTAGGAACGGCTCAAGCCGCTCAAACAATTCCGGCTCCCGTGCGAGGATGTTCTTTAAGGACTTACGAAGTCTTGAAAAGGACATCGTAAGTCCTTTTTCATGACGTAGATTGAGTGCTCCACTTTCTCTGAGCGCTATTTCAAGCATCGGGACCAGATTTCTTCCATGCTCACGTTTCGCCAGATTAGGGAATACACCACCATAGTCTGCGTGTGCTACCGCTTGAGAAGCGATCCCATTTCCCAAAATCCGGAATGTGAAATCTGCTCCGAGATTACCCTCCGCCTCGATAAGGCAAACAGCAGTTTCGTCGCACGAAGTTTCTATTCCGAGGATTCTCATCGAGTGCGCGCACCACGATTCGAACGTGGGACCTTGTCTACGTCAAAGACACGCTCTAACCAACTGAGCTATGCGCGCAACGTCTCGTAGAATAACTTGTTTTCCAGTACTATTCAATGATGGAAATTGTTCGACTTGCGGATGTAGGAGTAGAAGCCGCCGCACTGCAAGCCGCGGCGACTCTTCGCTCCGGTGGCGTTATCATTTATCCGACCGACACGTTGTATGGACTTGGCGCCGACGCGCTTTCTGATTCAGCGGTTGCGAAGGTTAAGCGCATAAAGGGGCGAGACGAAAGGAAGCCGATACATGCCATTCTTGCTAACATCGAAACGGCGAAGAACTATGTCGTCATGAATGATAAAGCGAGCCTGCTTGCGCGCATGTTTTGGCCCGGTTCTTTGACACTTATTTTTAAAAAGAAAGAAGGTGTCGACACAGGAATAGGAAGCGCTATCGATACATTTGGAGTACGAGTGTCTGATAATTCATTTGCTCTTGAACTTGCCTGTACATTCGGCAAGCCATACACGGGGACGAGTGCCAACAGAAGTGGCGAAAAGCCGGAGCATTCTATAAAAGGTATTTTGGCACAGTTGGGAGAGGCCGTTTCTGACATAGATCTTGTTATAGATGCCGGAGAATTGCCCGAGAGCCCCCCTTCTACCGTCGTGGATGTGCGTTCTGCGGACCCCGTTATTCTTCGTGAAGGCGCGGTTTCTATCGCAGAGGTATGGAATGCTCTCCGTACGGAACGGTAAACGGGCTTGACTCCCTATACCCATGCTCTAGACTGACGATATTATCTGACACACTTATTTTATCCGTATGGACAATGATAAGACAAATACAAGCAACATTATATTCATCGGCATTGCAGTTGTCGTCCTTGTTGCCGGTGGTTGGTGGCTTTTGACTCGAGACTTGGCCGTGGATGGTACGAGTGGAGATGCTGTAGAGGAAACAAACACAGAAGCAATCGACATCTCGGCGGAAACTATCACTCCTCCTTCGACAACGACTTCGGATGGCGAAGCAATTTCGGTAGCGAGCCAGTCTGCCGGTGCTTCGGTTACCATATCATCCGTCACGCTTACGGAGATGGGCTGGGTTGCTGTTAGAGATGACAGAGGGTGGACTCTGGGTGCGGCTCGTCTTGACGCAGGAACGCATGAAAACATAGCGGTTGAGCTCTTGCGTGCCACAGAATCGGGACAGCGATACCAAGTGTTGCTCTACCATGATGACGGTGACCGGGAGTTTGACCTCAAGAAAGAGAGTCTCATCACGCACAGCGACGGCACTGTCGCAGGTGTAATGTTCAAGGTGCAATAAGGGAGCGTTCATTAACATTGCCCCTGCGGAGCACGAGTTGCTTTAGGTTTGGAAGACTGGCTTGCTCTTAAAATCCACAGCTATCATTAGCTATCATTTACGGAACGGCGCTAGGCAGATGAAAGGCGTCGGGAAGGCCGCACTTGTTTATAAGTCCCGATCGGGACTTATAAACAAGTGCGGCAACAACCAAACGGTTGCGGAAATGCGCGGGAAAGGTACAATTAAGCATGGGTGTCAAAATCATCAAGGAGGGATTCACCTTCGACGACGTGCTTATTCGACCTGCGGCAAGCAGGATGGAGCCGTCGGAGGCGTCTCTTAAAACGAACATAGCTGGGATAGAGCTCTCTGTCCCATTTCTCTCCGCCGCAATGGATCGCGTGACGGAAGCGCGCATGGCGATTGCCCTCGGCAAGCTCGGAGGTTTGGGTGTTATTCATCGCAATTGTTCTATTCCCGAACAGGTGGCAATGGTTGGTGAAGCCAAGAAAGCGGGTGTTCCTGTGGCCGCCGCGTGTGGTCCTTTCGCCGGGGAGAGGGCGACGGCACTCGACAAAGCAAACTGCGACGTCATCGTTATCGACTGTGCGCATGGACATAATTTAAATGTTGTTGAAAGCGCACGAAAAATAAAAAAGGGCCTTAAACATGCAAAGATGATATTTGGCAACATCGCCACGGCCGAAGCGGCGAAGGCGGCCTGCACATTCGCCGATGCAGTCAAGGTCGGCATCGGGCCTGGAAGCATTTGTACGACGCGCGTAATTTCGGGCGTCGGTGTTCCTCAACTCTCGGCAGTTCTTGATGTTGCATCGGTAGCATCCAAGAAAAAAGTCCCTGTCATTGCCGACGGGGGAATTCGTACATCGGGCGACATCGCAAAAGCGCTCGCTGCAGGAGCGTCCGCTGTGATGATAGGAAATATTTTTGCGGGTTCGGATGAGACACCGGGAAGTGTAGTAGAAAAAGACGGAAAGAAATTCAAAGAGTATCGCGGTATGGGTTCCGCTTCTGTTATCAAAAGTGCCGCAGGACAGGAACGCTATTTTACCCATGGGCGGAAAGCTGTTCCGGAAGGTGTAGAGGCCCTGGTGCCATACAAGGGGCCGGTATCAGAACTAGTGGCAACACTTACATCCGGTCTTCAGGTCGGCATGGGTTATGCTGGCGCTAAGACCATTCCGGAATTCGGAAAGAAGGCGCAGTTCATCCGGATCACGCACGCTTCCATCGCAGAAGGCAAGCCGCACTCTTTGTCAGGCATAATAGAGTGATACACTTTTCATATGGGTTTTGAGCAGGGTAAGGAAATGCAAGGTATTCCAAAAGGGACACCCGAGGATGTGATGTTGCGTCAAGAGAGACATCGTCGCGAAGGCGAATCAATGGAACATCTGGAGCACTCATACACAGCTCAAGCGAACGGATTACTAAAAGATGAAAGAGTGCGCGATGA
>DPYD01000044.1 GCA_003545515.1 Candidatus Kaiserbacteria bacterium
GGGAAACTCCCGTTTCCCGACCCTTTCCCAATCCAAGTCCCTTCGCAAAATTCGCGAAGCTCATTTTGCTGCGGGACTTGGATTCGAACCAAGATTTCCGCGTCCAGAGCGCGGCGTGACTACCATTGCACCATCCCGCAAAAATCAATATTTCCGAAATTCTAAAAGCTCGATAGCTCTCGCCACTTGGTCTTTCTTTGATATCTGGACTCTCGAAGAATCGTGATGTGGTGAAAGCCCAAGCATCTTAAGCAATTCTACGACGTTTTTCAACAACGATTGATTCGTATTAGAGAAAACGAATTTGTACGTGTACGTTTGCTTGTGCACAGAATATGACCCTTCCGCCTCATATAAACCGCGTAAATACCTGATGATGTATGGTCTGCTTTTCATCACCCAATCGGGAACTGCGACCTGTAAGCCCTTTCTGGAACCAGTGGGCATACCGAGTCGTTTGCTGATATTTTTCTCATATAAGCTTACTCGAATACAGTTTTGTGTTGATTGTTTGTAGACATAAGGCTTTTTCTTAAATAACTTTTCAACTAAACTTGCATAACGTTCTACAAATCCCTTATTGTTACTGTTAGAAAAAATCAATAACCGCTCTGTCCGCGGGAACTTCTCTATGTGTCCGTCTCCAAGCACTACTCCAATAAGCTCTGCCAAATCGCCATTTTGGGGTAGTCGCGGGAAGCGGATGCGGATTCGTCCATCGCGAATTGCCTTCTTTCGCCACTCTGCAAAATTATCTATTTTCCGGTTTTTCATCGTCTCCGAAATCTTCCGAACGGATGGATGGGTTTCTTTCGTGTACCCTTTGGACCAAGAACTTCTCATGGCTTAATTATGACACATATTTCTACCACTAGATGATCCCGCAATAGAAGCAGGATAGCTGAAAAATTGCGCTTATTCAACCAAACAGGTACGGCCGTCGCGCTCGAGGTAGACGCGCATCTCATCAATTCGCTCGACACCACGTGGAGTAAAAGTAACGCGCAGAAGCAGGCCGGTGCGCACATCATCATCCCAATACTGGTCGAACACGAAATTGCCGAGTGAGTAGTAAATATGTTTCCCCCGATATACCTCACTTTCTTGGATGACGTGCGGATGGGAACCGATGACCATCTCCGCACCTGCGTCTATAAAACTATGCGCTAATTCGTGCGAATATGCCGATGAGGTGGTCACATATTCGTCGCTCCAATGTATGTAGATGATGGGCAGATACCCGGCCGCGCGCACCCTTTGGATATCTTCAAGAGTTCCATATATAGAATCGTCCGTCGTTCCATATATGGAACGACGGACGGAAGTGGGGAGAAATTCGTTGTAGTTGATGAAAGCGAACAAGACGCCATTTAGGTTCTCCATTGCGATGAATTGTTCGGCGGGCGAGCCGAAGTAGGAGATGCGCGCGACGCGAAGCGCCGTGCGCGTAGAGCGCTCCCCTTCCCAACCGAAATTCAAAATATGATTGTTGCCGAGATTCACAAGCCGAATATTGTGCCGTGCGAGAAGTTCCGCACTCTCCGGCGGGAATGTGAAGATGAAATTCTCGGGCGAACCTATCTCGCTTCTCGCCGACACGGATGTATATTCCGTTATAGGCCCCTCTAGATTCGCAACAACGAGGTCCGCATCGCGCAGAACATCGGCAATGCAGGAAAAAATAAAATCGCCTCCCTCTCGCTCCGCGACCTGCCGTATGTAGCGATCAAACATCATGTCGCCGCCAAAAAGCACGGTCGTGTGGGGTTCGAAAAGACTACTGGGAGTACGATGATATTCGACTCCTTGCTCAAGTGACAGCGGTAGTTGAGACAAAGAAAAAAGCGCTCCCGCAACAAGAAGTGCAAGCACGGCAATCGGTCGAGCATTCATCAAACCACTCTCGCGCACTCTTATACATCGTGCAACTCTTCATGGATTCAAATGCCAAGTCAAATATAGATTTGTGGACGCGGCCATGCGGTCGCGTCCACTGATTGCTTCGCCCGGGGCTCATGCCGCGAGCTTGGCGGAAATATGGCCCCCGGGTCGGTCGCTCACGGGCTCGAGACGTTCGAGCCCGCCCCGCCGTTCGATTCCGCGCCGCTTCCGGAGAAGCGCCGCGGGCGACATGGTCGCCAGCGTCTTGATCGGCAGATGCCGACCGACCAGCTCAAGACCGAAATGCTTGAGAAGCATTTTCCGGCCTGTCTCGTTGAGAGGACCGTCGTCCTCCCAACGAATGCCCTCTTTCGAGGACATCCTCCACTCCGGATGGCCCTTCGGCCATCTCCAGTCAGCTGAGAGGTCTTCTCCGCCGATCATATAGGATGACTCTTGCTTCACGAGCTTTCCTCCTTCATTAAGAGTACCCCGCCTACAGTATATGACCTCTGACCGCCCTGCATGTCAAGCTCGTTCAGAATTTTGTTTGAGAATCGGAATGTGGCGAATGTATGGTTCGTACCAGACCCAAAACGCGCGCCAAAGAGAAATAAACTACCTCAACAGCTTAGATGCGAGGTAGTTTATTACCATGTTCTTACCGTAGTAACTATTGAAGCGATTGTTCATGACGACGAGCAAGCGCGAGCGCAAATGCACTACGTTCTCGATTGTTGTCAAAATCGGGTATCTCTATCCTTCTTAACTTCAAGGCGTCGAATAGTCTACTGGCATAATCATCTTGTTCCACCCCTTCGCGAGCAGAGATGACGTCCTTAGAAAAGCGACTAACCTCATCGCGCACTCTTTCATCTTT
>DPYD01000009.1:0-351 GCA_003545515.1 Candidatus Kaiserbacteria bacterium
GAGTAGCCCGAAGGGCATTCCGCGCTTTCTTTCGGTCTGAAGAAAGGAATACTTTTCCAAGTTGCATTGGCCGGTACTACCTTTTCTTCTTTTAGAGCGCGCAAAACTGCCCCCGTATCTACAAGTTCCTCTAACTGTGTTTGCTCATCCCGCGAAAGGGTGTACTGCTCACTTCCCTGGCATAATTTCCTCACAAGGCGTTGNNGCGCCCGTAGCAGAATTTGTATGGAGTGTTGAGAGTACGAGGTGACCGGTTAAGGAAGCGTTCACGGCAAGCGAGGCGGTCTCCTTGTCACGAATTTCGCCCACCATGACAATGTCAGGGTCCTGACGCACAAGTGCGCGCAAGCC
>DPYD01000009.1:356-2718 GCA_003545515.1 Candidatus Kaiserbacteria bacterium
AGCGTCGTTGACTTGCCGGCACCGGTGGGACCGCAAGCGAGAATCATGCCCGTCGTCGCGCGCATCGCTTCATGCATGCGCTCCAAGGCACTGCCGTGAAATCCGATGGATTCGAGCGTAAAGCCAGATATAGAATCGCGTAGCAAGCGCATAACTATCTTCTCGCCAAAATATGTGGGCAATACGGAAACACGGAACGATAATTTTTCTCCGCCCGCTTCAGCGCCAAAACGACCATCTTGCGGCAGGCGATGTTCATCCAAACGCATACTGGCAAGAACCTTGATGCGCGCGGTTATCGCACTCGCCGCATGCTTCGGTAATTCCATGGCGTCGTGAAGAATGCCGTCAATGCGATATCGGATAAGAAGCGCGGTTTCCTCCGGTTCTATATGAATATCGGAAGCACCCTGTGCGCTGGCATGTCGCAGTAGTGTATCTACAATACGTACGGCAGACGCTCCCGACGCTATTTTGTGCAAATCTTCATCTTTCATTTCACCGCCTTTCTCGAGAAGAGTGGTCTCGCGCTCGATTACATCTCCGAGGTTATCTTTAAGACCTTTCTGATAGAGCTTCAGGGCATGNNTCAAGCTCGTTACCGTGATGCGCATATGCAATTATGTTGTTCCTGCGGGCTACAGGTTCAGGAATGAGTGACAAGGTTTCGTATCGTATATCCGTGCCTGCCAGCGAAACGAACGGAATGCCAAGAATATACGCGTACGTGCGACGCAATTCATCCTCACCGATTACATTGTGCGCCTTCAGGATGTCACCGACTGGGACGCTATGTTTCTTCGCCTCATTCTCCGCTTCGCTAAAAGCTTTCTGCGAGACGAGTCCCGCGTCAGAGAGAAAAGATTTAAGGCGTGTATCGCTTATATACATACTTTAAAAAGACAAAAAGATTGAAAACAAAGGTAAAGACAGGACGTACATGGGAAAATTATAGCATTGACAACGTACTCCTGATGAATATACTGCCAGGTATAACTGAATAGGTTATTATTCAGTCCCGCCATCGGCGGGACATTTTAGTAAAAATAACACAATCAATATGGCTTTACTGGACTTGAAAAGTCTCAATTCGGCGCTTGAAGAACTCCAGCAGGAGCGCGGCATATCGCGCGAGAGCGTTCTTGAAGCGCTAGAAACCGCGCTTGCCGCAGCGTATCGCCGCGAATACGGCAAGCGTGGGCAGATAATCCGCGCGACATTCAATCCGCAAACTGGCGACATGGAATTCCGGCAGGCAAAAATAGTGGTGGACAACACGCTGGTGCGCGGCGAAGACGAGGAACCCGTAGATGACGACGATCACCGTTCGCGTTTCAATCCGGAACAACACATCATGATCGAAGACGCTCGACGCATTAAAAAAGACGCGGTGTTGGACGAGGAGGTTTCCTTCCCGCTTGAGCCGCGTGAGGAATTCGGCCGTATCGCCGCACAAGCGGCAAAGCAGGTCATAATGCAGAAAGTACGCGAGTCTGAGCGCGCAAGCATAATCGCCGAATATGGCGAGCGCGAGGGAGAAATAGTCACAGGCCACGTTCAACGCTTTGAGCGCGGCAATCTCTATGTGGACCTCGGCCGCGCAACCGCCATTCTTCCCTATGATGAACAGATACCGGGCGAGAGATACCGACAGGGTGAGCGCGTGCGCGCTTTACTTTTACGCGTGGACGAGAGCGTGCGCGGAACCTTCATCCGCCTTACCCGCTCCCACCCGAACTTTCTCATTAAGCTATTTGAGGCGGAAGTGCCTGAGATGGCGAGTGGCGTTGTCGTTGCAAAAGGCGTTGTGCGCGAGCCAGGTAGCCGCGCAAAAATTGCCGTACACTCAAATGACGAACACGTTGATCCGGTAGGATCATTGGTCGGTCAGCGAGGCGTGCGCGTTGCGGTCGTCACGTCAGAATTAGGCGGTGAGAAAATAGACGTCGTCGAGTGGTCAGAAGATCCGGCAGAATATGTGAAAGAAGCCCTGAAACCCGCACAGGTTATTGAGACGGAATTACATGAGGAAGAAAATCGTGCGGTCATTTCTGTTTCAGAAGATCAGCAATCGCTGGCTATCGGCCGCGGCGGACAAAATGTGCGCCTCGCCGCGCGTCTTACGGGATGGAAAATAGATATTCGCTCCATGGGCGGAGAACAAGTTGCTGAAGCGACGGAGGGCGGCGATGTTGAAATAACATCAGATGCCGAACAGACGCAGATCGATGCGGAACGAACGCGGAAAGAATCGGAAACTGCGCCGAGCGAAAAGACCGCAGAAGAGAAGGCGGAAGAATAGAAAAAGGAGTAATGCTCACAAAATGAAAATAACGACTTACGAAGTCGTTATGAATGATGA
>DPYD01000079.1 GCA_003545515.1 Candidatus Kaiserbacteria bacterium
GAAGAGTTTTATAAAGTATACGGTCTCAACACCGTTGCGGTGCCGACTAATAAACCGAGCATACGCATTGATCACGAAGATTTTATACTCCAGACCGAGGAGGGGAAGATGAAAGCTATCGCGCGAGTAGTGAAGAAACTTCATGAGAAAGGCCAGCCGACGCTCATAGGCACCGTCTCCGTAGAAAAGAATGAGCTCTTGTCGGCGCATTTTAAGCAGGAAGGAATTCCGCACGAAGTGCTAAATGCAAAGAACCACGAGCGGGAAGGGGAGATAATCGCGCAAGCGGGACGCAAGGGCGGTGTCACTATTGCNNATTGCGACCAACATGGCGGGACGCGGCGTTGACATAAAGCTCGGTGGAAATCCGGCGACCGAAGAGGAGTATGAGGAGGTGAAGCAACTTGGAGGTCTCTTCGTGCTTGGTACCGAGCGGCACGAAGCGCGGCGCATCGACAATCAGCTACGCGGCCGTTCCGCTCGCCAGGGAGATCCGGGAGGTACGCAGTTCTTTGTCTCGCTCGAAGATTCTCTTATGCGTATTTTTGCATCCGACGTTATTAAGCGTGTTATGGGAACTTTCAAGATTCCCGAGGATGAACCTATCTACAACAAGATGATCACGCGCTCTCTGGAAAAAGCGCAGACGCGCATCGAAGAGTTCAACTTCGACGCGCGTAAGCAGGTTCTTGCGTATGACGACATATTGAACATCCAGCGTAAGTCCATCTATACGCGCCGTCAGGCGCTTCTAAAAGGCGGAGTGGAGGCGGTAGATTCGGAGCTCACGCGTATCGCGGAGGATGATGACATCCTGTCCGATATAGTCGCCAAGAAAAAAGAAGAATTGGGCGATTCGTTCTATGTCGTGGTGCGTCGCCTCCTTCTTCAGAGTATTGATTTTCTTTGGGTTGAACACCTTGAGTCAATGGAATACCTGCGTTCCTCCGTGAATCTCCGCGCCTACGGTCAGCGCGATCCACTGGTGGAATATAAAAAAGAGGGACTTCGGCTCTTCCAGAGTTTGGAGGTATCGTATGCGACACAGGTCGCACAAATTCTTCCGAATCTGGCGGCTCGCGTCGAGGCGCCGAGAGAGCAACGCGCCGTTTTCAATGCCGCTCGTTCGATCACCGCCGGAGCAAGCACGTCGTCTCCCAAGAAGGAGTATGGTCGCAATGTTCACGTCGTCATAACGAACGGGAAAGAGCAGAAGGAGATGAAATACAAAAAAGCGAAATCGCTCCTTGCGACGGGGCAATGGAGAATCATTAGCTAAAAACACAAAACACAGATTGCACAAAACACAGACAACACACAGACAATGGAAAAGCCAAAAAACACAAACAAATACAGAGATTTGGAAGAAAGAACTTTTCGGTTTGCAAAGAGATGTAGGGATTTTGTAAAGCGACTACCGCGGACGGTTTCTAATATTGAATACGGAAAGCAGCTTATTCGCTCGTCTGGCTCGCAGGCGGCTAATTATATCGAGGCGAACGAATCGCTAAGCAAAAAGGATTTTGTATTTAGAATAAAGATTTGCCGCAAAGAGGCAAAAGAGAGCAGTCTTTGGTTGAATTTATGTGAAATTGCGAACGAAGGAGATATCGGGAGTGAGCAGAGCGGTCTCATTACTGAAGTAGGGGAATTGCGAAAAATATTCAGTTCGATTCTCGATAAGAGCAGATAGGTTTTTGCAGTTTCGGTCTTTGGGTTCTCGGTATTTGTTTGTGCTCTGGTTCCTGTGCTTTGTGCTTTTTCGGGGATAGAGTACATTATTGTTATGCAATACTTTCCCACGATAGGATTGGAAATTCACGCCGAACTGAAGACTCGGACGAAGATGTTCTGCAACTCTAAGAACGATGCGGATGAGACGCGTCCAAACGTGAATGTTTGTCCGGTATGCCTCGCGCATCCCGGGACGCTCCCTGTCATCAACAGGGAAGCGGTGCGGCATGTTTTGAGAGTTGGTGTTGCCGTAAAGGGTAGGATTGCCGATTACACGGAGTTTGACCGTAAGAACTATTTTTACCCCGACCTGCCGAAAGGATATCAACTCTCTCAATATGAATACCCGCTTGTTTCCGGTGGGGAGCTTCTTGGCGTTACCCTCACGCGTATACACTTGGAAGAGGATACGGCGAGCTCTATGCATGGTTCGACGGTGCTCACCACAGGCGAGGAGGGAAGTGCCACGACTACGATTGATTATAATCGCGCTGGCATTCCTCTTATGGAGCTTGTTACGGAACCAGTTATTAAAAGCGTGGAGGAGGCCTCTTTGTTTGCCCGAGAACTACAACAGCTTCTTCGTTATCTTGGTACGAGTAACGCGAACATGGAGAAAGGGGAAATGCGCGTTGAAGCAAACATAAGTTTGCTTCCAAAATCACAAATCACAAATCACAAATCACAAACAAATTCCAATGACCAGATTCCAAAACTAGGAATAAAAGTGGAGATAAAAAATCTAAATTCATTTCGTGCGATGGAACGTGCTGTTGCATATGAAATAAAACGACAAACGGAACTTCTGGATCGCGGCGAGAAGGTTGTGCAGGAAACGCGCGGTTGGGACGAATCAAAACAGTCAACCTTTCCACAGCGTATAAAAGAAGGTAGTGCGGATTATCGCTACTTTCCGGATCCTGATCTCCCGTCGCTCAAGCTTTCCGAAGTATCCGGATGCACAGAGGATGAAATTAAGAATACTCTACCCGAACTCCCGTGGGAGCGACGT
>DPYD01000018.1:0-4399 GCA_003545515.1 Candidatus Kaiserbacteria bacterium
CTGCCACCCGTAGGTGTAGGCCCCGTGTCTCAGTGACCTTGTGGGGGGACACGCTCTCACGCCCCCTACCAGTTATAGCCTTGGTGAGCCATTACCTCACCAACTAGCTGATATTACGCAGGCCGCTCCAGAAGCGATAAATCTTTACTCTTGCGAGACCATCGGGAATTATCCAACCTTTCGGCTGGTTATGCCCGACTTCCGGGGACGTTCCTACCTGTTACTACCTCGTCTGCCATGGGTCTAACCCATTCGACTTGCATGCCTTATCCATACCGCCAGCGTTCACCCTGAGCTAGGATCAAACTCTAAGTTAAGATGACTTTCGTCATCCCCGTGTATTCGCTCGGGCGAAGTTAAGCGCGAACGCTTATTTCGAATCCTCGCTAGTCACAGTAAAGAATTTAATCAACTCTTGTTAGGATGGACGGAACAAAAGAATGTATATCTTTTCTTCCTTCTATTACTTTGGATTACTGTTTACTTACTTCTTGCTTGCTTGTGTGCTTACCAGATGGAATTTGATTCCATCTATTTGGTTTTGCTTTTCGAATTCCACTACAGAATTCGAACTACGATATTCAGTTTTCAAAGTTCTTCCGAAGTTTTCCATAATAGAATTTCGGGCACCTTGCGATTACGCAAGTGCACTTGGATTTTCTGCGACAGGTGGCTCGCAGGCGACCACATTTGGATTTACTAACACGGAGTACCGTGAAGTAAATCTCGGCAAGTACCGTCAAGAAAATCTCGGCGCACATCGCCCTTGTCCCGCCGAAGCTCGTAAGAGCAAAAGCGGCTCCGCATTATGCCTACGCGCAAGTGCGTTTCGACAATCCAACGCAGGAGCGATGGTCGGCACAGTATAGAGGAATCAGATTTTCTGTCAACGCTTTGTACGAGTCCAGCGCATTTGACGCTTTTCATGACATATAGATCACCCCTTATCTAGGTGTGCATAAGTAAAGATCGCGTCAATCCCGGGTGTATACTTAAAGGCACGTATGTCCATCAAAGCAAGTGTGGGTTCTGATTATGGAAGTGATCCGTACGCCGTGGGCGCGAAGGCGTGCCAGGAAGCGTTCGATAAGCTCAAGGAAGCAACGGCAGACGTTGCAATAGTGTTCTCATCCGTTGAGTACGACCAGGAGAGAATGCTTGCCGGTGTGCGTTCCGTGAGCAAAGATGCGCTTGTTATTGGAACCTCAACAGCGGGAGAAATCACGACGGAAGGCCCCTTGGGTAAGCGTTCTGTAGCGGTCATGCTTATCGCTTCAGACACCATTAAGTTTTATGGAGGCATCGGAGAGGGTATCTCAAAAGGTGCGCGCGATGCCGGAAAACGAGCGGCGGATGCCGTCAAAGCGCAGGCCGAAGAGGGTCTCAAGGCATTCATGATGTTTCCCGACGTACTCGTAGGAAATGGTGCGGAGACAGTGCGAGGCGTACTTGATTCACTAGGAGAACACTTCCCGGTCGTCGGCGGCGCCTCGGGAGACGATTTTAAATTTGTAAAGACGTACCAATATCTCAGTGAGAAAGTGTATTCAGGAGCTGTTGCAGGACTTGGCCTATCGGGGAACTTTCGAATAGGTATAGGAGTCAAACACGGTTGGCTACCGATTGGCACCTCTTTTAAAGTAACCAAGTCTGAGGGTTCTGTACTTCACGAACTGAATGGCAAGCCGGCAATAAAAATCTACGAAGATTACTTTGGAGAGGAAGAGGCGAAACAGTTGAAAATAGATACCTTGGCAAAGCTAGCCATAACATACCCGCTCGGCATGCGAGTAGAAGGTAGCGATGAAATGCTTATTCGTGATCCTATCACGGTAGATGAAAAAGGATCCATCACATGCGCGGCCGAGATCCCGCTCGGCTCGGAAATTCAACTCATGATAGGAAGTCGCGAGGAGGCGATAAAGGTCGCTAAGTCCGCCGCCGAAAACGCAGTAGCACAACTTGACGGCGGTATTCCAAAGGCAGTCATAATTTTCAATTGTATTGCACGCAATAAGNNTTTATGGATCTATCGTTGTAGCGCTCTTCATCCTCCTCGGGGCCGCATACTTTTTGGTCTTGCAGCGTACAAGTGAACCCGCAACCGCAACCATCGTATTCAGTGGCCCTTTAGCGCTTGAAAGCACAAAAGGCATTCTACAAAGCGTACAGCTTGCGCTTGACGAAGTGAATTACTACGCAGGGAATATCTCTCTCCAGCTCGAGGTCTTCGAGGGCGGCGACGAAACGGGCGCGTGGGATCCGCAAAAGGAGGAGCGTAATGCGAACGCTGCTGCCTCCATCGAAAATGTCGTCGCTTATTTCGGTCCTATAAATAGTGGCGCAGCGAAAATTTCTATGCCTATACTCAACATGGCTGGAATCGTGCAGATATCGCCTGCAACCACATGGCCCGGCCTTACCAAAATAGGGTTCTTGCCTGGCGAGCCGGGTGTTTTTTATCCAACGGGCGTGCGTCATTTCGTGCGCGTTTCCACTACTGACGATTTGCAGGGTCCTGCGGGCGCACAGTGGGCACGCGATCTTGGATTCAATTCCGTATACATTTTTGATGATGGAGATGCGTACGGCATCGGAATCGCACAGCTCTTCGAAGCGGAAGCGAAAAGACGAAGGATAGAAGTGGTAGGCCGCGCCTCAATATCCTCAAGCTCTGATTTTGACGCGGTGGCAGCTGATATTGCGAAAAGTAACGCGGATCTCGTCTACTATGGTGGAACTACTCCGAACGGCGGACCGGAATTACTAATTGCTATACGCTCTTTAGATATTAAGGCGGCATTCATGGGACCGGATGGGATTTTCGAAGAAGATTTCCTGATGCGCGCCGGCAACGCCGCTGAAGGCATATATGTAACTTCGGTCGGCATTCCTCCAGAGGAAATAAAGACTGAGGATGCAGAACGATATCTTGAAAAGTACAGGAGTCAATTCAATAAAGATCCGGACGTGTTTGGGGCTATGGCATATGATGCTGCAAAATTGCTTATCGAGGCCATCGCGCGCACCGGCTCGACAGATAGAGCAAAGATTCTGCGCGAAGTAAGGGGCACACGTTCGTATAAAGGATTATCGGGCACATGGGGATTCGATTCGAACGGCGATACAACGGCAAAATTGATCAGTGGATCGAGGGTGGAAGAAGGCCGCTTTACTTTCATAACCGACCTTTCTGGATAAAATCCTGTTCCCGCATGCGACATTCAATAGCGCTTCGCCATCGGCTTTTGGTTCGCCTTGGTGTTCCGTTTTCTCTGTTCCTGCTTGTACTCATTATTGCACTTGGTTCGTTGACATACTACTCATATGCGCGCAATCGGGCAGAGGCCGCAAGAGTCCCGGAGAGAATCGCATATTTAACAAAAGAGCGCATCATATCTTTCTTTGAGAACTCTCATCGGAACCTTGTTATCGCATCCAAAAGCGCGAGGATAATGCAATTAACCGATACCGAACGCAGATTCCTCGATAATATCACCAAAGAAGATCCGGCGATCATTGAACTAGCGATTTTTGATGCGAATGGAAGTGAGATTTACAAAGTCGAGGAGGCAACTGCGTCTATTGCCCCTCTTTCCGAAGACATAACGCGTGCGCAATATTTCATTGATACAGTTCACAATGGACGTGAGAAGATTTCGGAGCCAAAAACATCAGTATATGGGACACCGTACATAATATGGGCGCTTCCGATACTAATAAACAGACGGCCGGTCGGCATGATACGGGCAACGATAGATATAAGCGTATTATGGGAGACCGTCGCATCCGCTTCTCCGGACGGAACGGCTCATGTATACATCGTTGACACCGAAGGAGCTATCCTGGTGTCAAATCGCTCTGTTCCGGCCCCACGTTCTCAATTTGCGAGAGATATCGTCATTAATCTACGCAATGATTCCGATATATATTCGTATACCGGTCTTTTGAACGCTGAAGTGGTTGGGCAAGCAGAAATACTGCCGCTGACAGATTGGATTGTTGTTGCGGAGATCCCTCTTTCAATACTGATGGCTGAAACACAAAAGAACACCCGAATCCTTCTTATATTTACGTTTCTTTTGTTGTTGCTGGCGGCTTATGAGTTTGCAACACTCCGACGATACTTGTTTGAGCCGCTCTCCATTCTTATAAAGAATGTCGAAAATCTTGGAACAGGTAATTACAAGGCGCGAGCGCACATCACGGTAAAAAATGAGCTTTCGGTACTTGCCAGCGTTATGAATGAAATGGCAGAGAAAATCTTGCAGTATACGTCCGGATTGGAAGAGCAAGTCAAAGGACGGACAAAGGAACTGGCGGAAAAGGTCGAGATTCTCGATAGAGCCAACCAACAACTTGATCGAAGCGGCAAGCTCCTCATTCGGCGCGACCTTGA
>DPYD01000018.1:4419-5342 GCA_003545515.1 Candidatus Kaiserbacteria bacterium
AACGTACTTATTGAAATGCAACCACTGGCTGATAAACAGCATATAACCTTACGATTCGCGGGTCGCAAGGACTCTTATCCATCGATTAAAATAGGTGCACAGGATATGCGCGCCGTATTTCAGAATCTCATCGAAAATGCGGTAAAATATACAAGGCCTGGAGGAATAGTGAACATGGAAATACGAGAGGACGTACCGGGGCGTATGCGTGTTGCAGTGTCCGACACCGGCATAGGCATCCCGCCGGTACAACAGAAAAATATATTCTCTCGTTTCTTCCGAGGTGAGAACGCCGCCAGAATGGAACCGGACGGATCCGGGTTAGGGCTGTTCATTGCAAAAGGTATCGTAGAAAAACACGGCGGGACTATAGGATTCGAAAGCAAAGAGGGCGAAGGTACAACTTTTCACGTTGAACTTCCCATTATCAAAAATAATCGTAAACAGAAATGAAAAAGAAAATACTGATAATCGAGGATGATCCGTTTTTGGGTGATGTACTCACGCAAAAACTCGCGCACGAAGGATATGAAGTTACACTGGTGCGCGACGGCGCCGAGGGTTTCCAGCGCATCTCATCCACTCAGCCGGATCTAATACTTTTGGATCTTAACTTGCCCACATTCAACGGGTATGAAATTCTCGAAGCCCGCCAGAGAGACCCTCGTAGCGCTTCCATTCCGGTTATCGTCATCTCCAATTCAGGGGAACCTGTTGAGATAAACCGTGTACTCGCATTGGGAGTAAAAGACTACCTCATAAAGGCACAGTTCGAGCCCGAAGAGGTCCTCGCAAAAGTGCGTGCCCAATTGTCTGAAAAAACGAACGATTCGGTTTCAAATGAGACACGGAAAAAATTGAAGGGGCGAAAAATCCTCTGGATCGAGGACGATACGTTCCTTAGCGAGCTTCTAAGTACAAAA
>DPYD01000037.1:0-3827 GCA_003545515.1 Candidatus Kaiserbacteria bacterium
CTCGCGGTCGAACGTCTATAAACTACAGCCGCCGCGTAACCGCGGCGGTTTTTTATTTTTATGCTAAATAAAAACCCCAGTAAGTCAGACTTACTGGGGGTGCTATGGCCAATTTCAGCGGACAATATGAAGCTTCGGCCGCTGTTTAGACAACAAGAGTTGCCCGGGATGGATTGAGCCAAACTCAGGAGGCGCAGGTAAAGCCTTGTTTGCCGACTCTGCTTCCAGCATTTTGAGCGTCTTTTTGCACGCGACGCCGAGCGCCGCGCAGACCGTCAGTGCCGCCTGCGTTACCCCGGTTGGTTTATGGGCAAGTTCAACGGCGCGCAGAGCGCTGTATGCAAACCACGCGTGCCTGCGGATAGAGCTGCCCTGCGAGCAAACCGGGCTTACGTAGTACGCCGCGTTGTCGGGGGAGCATTCCGCGAGCATCTCCCGGCAGAAGTACTCGACCGTAACCTCCTTGTTGCCCCTTTTTTCCAGGAACTCAAGCATGCACTTGAGTTCGTCGGCAAGCTCAGTGACATCGCTTCCGGCGCCGGGTTTCCACGGAAATTGTTGAGCATCTTCGCTCAGCTTCCGCAGTCCGCGGAAGTAGCTCTGCAAGTCCNNGATGCCTTTTTTCGCGAGCATCAGGTCGAGTTCGGCGCGGAGTCCGGCGCTAAGTCCGACTAGGCACACCTTTGCCGCGTTGTAGCGGATAATCACGTCGCCGATGCCGGAACTGCAGGCGATGTCCTTGCCGATGCCGCCCTTGAAGGCATAAATCCTTGCCATCCATGGGAAAGCGTTCGACACCCGCAATCTGTCGTGCTTGGTCGACCCGGGATTGTAGGTAATAACCGCGTAGTTGCCGTCGGGCAACGGCTTATCGACTTTTGCCCAGTCTTGCATTTCGACGAAAGGAATTTCCTTCATCTTGCACCTCCAAAAGATCTACAAAAACATCTTAGCACAACTACGTAAAAATGTCCAGCTCATTAAAAACACATATTGGGCATGTCACTATTTTTAGGTATTACTTAATTTAAAATAAACTCTATGGAAGAAACAAAACCTGTCACTGCCGCATGCACCGCTTGCAATCACGAGCACAAAGAGGCAGACGGTTCGTGCTCGTGCGGATGCAAGGTCGCCACGAAATAATATGATAGAAGAGTTTCTGGTTTAAATAGCAAACCGCCCCAGTATGGAAAACTGGGGCGGAGCGAACGGCGGTGTTCAACGGAGAGCTTGTTTCACCAAGATGATTGCGATCATGATGATGCCGAGCGCGATTCCTATCATCCTGAACAGAGTAGCTTCGGGAGTGGTGGGGTCGAGCGCGTAGCTGACCGCAGTCCACCATCGAGATGGCGGAGGACTACTGACAGCAGTCATTCCCGCGGCTTTCTTCCGGCGATATTCGTCCATGAAATCGCCAGCCGCAACCATTCCGATTTCGCAAGCGAGCGCTTCGGCGATTCCTTTCGCCTTCATATCCGTCATCTTTGCCCAATATTCGCGGGCTTTTTGCTTTCGTCGAACAGCGAGTCGTTTTCGAAGTGTGTCGAACATTTTTCAAGCGTCCTTCTGCGCATTGAGTGAAGTACGAAACTACAAATATAGTACCAGTTTCGATATAAAAAGTCAAGTATTTCGAGTCCTACTTACAGGTACCCAAAATGACCCTATTAAATAACGACTTTTGCGAGCTCCGCGGGTAGGGATCGAACCTGTTTGGTAGGGTAGTAGTAAAATAAAAAGCCCCGGGCATGTAGCGGGGCTTTCGACGACTGAGGCAGATGAACCGGCTACAACATATTTAGCTCGGTTCTTCTTCTTAATTGTCGCTCGGCTTGTTCCTTGCATCTAGCCCAGCTTTGCCGTTTCGGACGGCTGTATGGACGTGTTTCCGCGGACGGCAGGTGTACGGTCTTAGAGGACCCGGTGTCCAGCGCCACGATACAGGCCTCGAGGGCACTGCGCACGAGGTGCTTTAGCGACCCTTCTTTTGCGGTTGAACGAATGTGCATTGTTTTCTCCCTGATTATGAGAATCAAGAAAGCTTCTTCCTATATAATTGTCGGGGAATACTACTGAAGTTTAGGTTAAAGCTAGAAAACCAAGGACAATGGGTTTTAAGCGAGCCTCTATTATTTATTTGTCAAACTTTCGCTCGCGCTGGCTGGACGAAGTTCGAACCTATTTGGTGTAAAGAAAAAAGCGAGGATTAGCATCCTCGCCTCATTTGCTAGCGGCTTCGCCAGTATCTACGCAATGTTCGCGGTGGGCGCAATTCCTCCGGCAGTGGTTCTATCAAGGCAACGGTGCCTTGTTTTGAACCTTTTTGCAGGCACTCGTCACAAACCACGAGTATCAAGTTGCCATAGTCTACATCGGGGTCATAGTGACCGAGGTGTCCCTCGTAACCGCCCGATATAAACTCCAAGCCACCCAAAGGCTCGTTTGGCTCAACTATAGTGTCTTGCTCCATTGCTTTACCGCACTTAAAGCAGCAGAGTGGCTCAAATGGCTTCTCGGCAGAGTCCTTCTGTGCGTCTCTCATTTTCGTCCTCCATGGTTAGTACAGTAGTCGAAAACACAGATTGCTCTGTATTCAAGAAAATGGAGGACCCAACCGAGTAGAACTATACGAAATGAATTTAATATAGAAAATAAATATTGTCAATCTTTTGCTCCGCTGGCTGTACGAAGTTCGAACCTGTTTTGTATAAAGAAAGAAGCCCCGGCCGAAGCACGGGGCTTCTCCGGGGCCTATTTAGTTTTCTGCATCGTTGCGATTATTTCTTGAGCCCTTGACCTTTTAATTCTGGAGACAAATTTTTTGATCTTGTCGGGCAGGCCGTCGGAGGAAATATACAGGAGGATATTTTGAATCATCCTATATTCCTCAATGTCTTTGCATTCTGGGTCAGTTATTTTTCCATTTGAATCCAGACACCAGCTTCTTTTCAAGAAAGGTGCGTTTGTAGGAACATCAATAATTTTTACTATCCGATGGCGCCCCCAAGCGTCGTGTTTTTGGCCTTCTACTTTCATTCTGTCCACTTCATCCCCAATCATGAGAATCGTCTCATTTTTTATAAGGGATTTGAGGCTCTTGTGGAACTCATTCGCGGTGTAGACTTCCTTGGCGACACTAAAAAGTCTATTGAGTGAAACACCAGCAGAAGTGCCCTTTTTTAGATTAGAGGGTTTCATGCGAATGCTTCGTGCTGCAGCAACAATAAAGTCACTGCAGTCAGGTTTTTTGGCGCGAGCCATTGTGATCTCCTCAGATTTCGAATTTACTAACTGGAAAGTATCATTGTATAAAAATTAAAACCTGTCAATCGTTTGCTCCGCCTGCTGGACGAAGTTCGAACCTGTTTGGTGTAAAGAAAAAGGCTCCGTTGTGAGTGGAGCCTTAAGGGTTGTATGCATCAGGGATTTAATAGGAGCCACCTTCGCCCACATGGTCTCCTTTATCGTCGTAGATGTGCATCTTCAGCATCTCTTGTCCTTCGGTAGCTCTGGCAATGTATGCTTCGGCCAGCCCCAAAGTGTCAAAGTCGCCGTCAACTCCATCTGTGCCATCGAAAGTATCGACACTGACGACACGGAATTTGCCCTTAGGTGCATTCCGCGAAAAGTCGACGTCGATGCCACTGTTCTCGTTGCGTTGAACCGGAACAACAACTGCACTTCTTGCAAACGGTCCAAAAGAACCCTTGTATGGAGACATTCAATCCTCCTCGTTAGTTGGATTTCAGACGCGAACTCAACTGGACAGGATAGTACCACACTATTTAAAAAATGTCTGCTCAACTCTACCATTTCGCTCG
>DPYD01000037.1:3891-4089 GCA_003545515.1 Candidatus Kaiserbacteria bacterium
TATGAGCCGATTGGCTCCAGGAGGATAAGACGGCCCGGGCATATGTTTGTGGGAGGTCCAACGCCCCAAAAGACAAGGCCACCCTCGGCATCCGCCTCGGGCATTTTCGCTGGGGCTGCTCGCGCCTAGCATGGTCTGTGCGTCGCTTTTCCTCGCATTTCCGCGCCTGCGGGCACGGTGCTCGGGCGCCGCTCCTTT
>DPYD01000061.1 GCA_003545515.1 Candidatus Kaiserbacteria bacterium
GGCGGTATTTACGTTGATCTGTCCGATGGTACATGCGCTCGGGGGTGAAGAAGACGCGGGAGTTCCAACATTTTGTTGAGCGGGCGGGATTTTTCCGGCAGTCATACCGGTATTTTCTCTTCCTGGTGTCCCTCCCGACTGCAAGGAGTTCGTCCACGAAAGATCGTCCATACGCTCCATTGTCTGTTTAGAGCCGTTGTTGCCCGCGGGCCAATTCCGAGTAACAGGAACCTCGTCTATCATTTTGCACTCATTGTCAAAAAGACGGAGTCCTTCATTGGTATTCCGCAACGAGCCGGCGAACACAACACTCGTCTTGAGTCCAAGCGCTTCGTTCCCGCCTGAACGTGCCAGCACCATAAATTGTCCGTCAAATATCGTTTGTTGGGGGAGCGTGGCGTGGAGCCGTCCGTTCTCGTTCACGACTTGCCAGCCGGATACGTTCACGCTTTTTTTCGAGACGTTCCGCAATTCTATCCATTCATGCGTTGCGCCTTCTTTCGAACCCATCCATGCGATTTCGTTAATGATGATAGGGGAATGCGCAGGTCTCTCACCTGAACGGAATGAACATTCTGTATAGGGGACGAGGTTAAATGCGCGCTCCTCGTCGCTCTCTTTTATTTGCGGCAGAGAAATTGTCGTGGGCGTTCCTTTTTTGTAGCCACCTGTCATGATGCTCGCGACCGCGGCGATGAACCCGTCATTTTGGGCGCGCGTTTTCCGAGGCGTAGCGTTTCTACTTAAAATAACTTTTACCGTTCCGTCCCGATCGGTGCGATACATGCGCGCTCCGGCTAGCTCAAGTGTTTCCAAAACCCGCGGAGTCGGATGACCGTAGCGATTTTGTCCGACGCCGATTACGGAAACAAGCGGACGCACCGTCGCGACGAAGCTCTCGCCGGAAGAATTTTTTGAGCCATGATGCCCGACCTTAAGGACATCGGCGGAAAGATCATAGTTCTTTTTAAGGAGAACTTGCTCGGCGAGAAATCCGATATCGGCAGTGAAAAGAATCGTTGCATCTTCAGACGTTAACTTTGCCACGATACCAGCTTCATTGCGTTCCTTGTTGCCGAGGAGCGCTTTATCGGGAGACATAATGAAGAGGATACTGTCGCCATAGCGAATGGTGTCTCCTTCAAGGAGAGTCAACATGGGCACGTTATATTCGGCGAGCACTGCCTTGAGCGCCAAGAACGAATCCGAATCGGACTCGTTACCGTTCGAAATAAAAAACCCGACATCGTAGCGTTTGATGACGTCGACAAATCCACCGAAGTGGTCGAGGTCGGGATGGGTCATCATAATCACATCTATGTATTTATTATTTTGTTTTCCAAGCGCCTCATCTAATGCATCCAGCACTTTGCGCCTGGAGCCAGCGTCTATGAGGATTTTTACTGACGATTTGTTGTTTTGTGAGGCGAGTACAACAAGCTGACTGTCTCCCTGGCCCACGTCGAGAAAATAAACGGTGCTTTCCATCTCCTGCGTGCTGATTATGGAAAACCACACCCATACAGTCAGTCCGAATACGATTATGGCTACGAGCTGGAAGATCGCTTTACGCGATGCAAGCATACCAAAAGGAAGCTCGCTTCCGTCAGGAGAAACCGGAGACGATGTTTTAACTGATTTCATGGCGTTGCAGAGTCGGTTTGTTATCTTTAGTTTTAACTGGAGATAGGGGAAGGTGGGAAGAATATCGCCAGCATATCCATATCAATACAGCATAGTACAGAACAGCGCCTGTAACCCCGAGTTCCGGATTGAACATGATGCGCACAGATGAGAAGGTTTCAACGATTTGAATCGCATAATCCGCTAAGAACGCGGTCGGTATGCTTAATAGGGAAGCCAGTGGCATAGATAGCACTGAAGCGGCCACAGTAAGAAGACCGAGAGCCATTAAAGGCGGCATGACAACGAGAATAGCAACGTTTGCGGGGAGTGCGGTCAAAGAAAAGTTCGCAAAGTGAGCGATAGTGATCGGCAGGACGCCGATTTGTGCGGCCATGGTGATAACGAGTACGTCGCGCCACGCCAAAAATCCCGATGTGTGGAAGAACGGAATCAGTTTTAGGACGGGTGCGAAATAGATTATGGAGAGCACTGCGGCGAAAGAGAGTTGGAAGCCGAGATCTAGCACGGGACTTTTCGGATTCCACATGGTAATTACGAACGCCGAAAAGATAATGGCATTTCGCGGGCTATAGACTCTGCCCGATTCTCCCGCAAGTCCGACAAGGAATGCCATGAAAGAGGCGCGAACGGCGGAAACTTTGAAGCCCGTCATTGCCACAAAAAGAGCGATAATTGAGAATACGGCGATGAAGCGCAAACGTTTGTTATTCCGGAACACAGAGAACACGGCGAGCGCGAGAAACACAAGAATAGACATGTGGAGACCGGAAAGCGCCGTCAAGTGCATGGTGCCACTCACGGAGAGTTTTTTTAGGAACTCTGGCGTGAACAGGTCGCGGTCACCAAGGAGTACTCCGGAAAGAAATGCCGCCTCGCGCTCCGTGAATAGGCGGCCCACCGTATCTTTTATGTAGTGTCGTACACCAAAAAGCGTTTTAAAGAGGAAACTTGCATTATTGCCGGCAATCTCGATTTCCGGGTAGAACGCCGTGCCGTGCACATGTTCTTTCGCCATAAAATCACCGTACGAATCCGAAGGAGGCAAGACGATGTCGCCTGATATGTGAACGATGTCGCCGTAGAAGAGCTCTGGATACGGGTCGAGCCGCAGGAATATTGCCGCGGGAGGCATCGTCAACCGGACTTTCGCCGTTTGGTAGTCCGTACCCCGACGCGGATCGTCTACAATCGAGCCCTCAAACGAGGATGCATTCGCCAGAGCATTGCGCGCCGCGTGGTACCGATAATCATCAACTGTGTAATAGACGTTGCCTGCAGTGAACAAGATGCTTACCGCAAGAATAATGACAGAGCGCGTCTTAAAGAAGAGCATCGCTAGCACGGCCAGAATAAGCGCGATTAAAGCGCCGAACGGGGGGAGCCCCAATCCGCCTGCGATTGCACCTGCGATAAACCCGGATGCTGAAAAGAAGAAAGCGTCATGCGCGCGCATGAGGGTTTATGGTAGCATCTGCTTTATGAGAATACCGTCGAAGGAGATTCTACGCTTCTGGAAAACGCACGAATGGGAAATCATTGTCGCTTGTATCGTCCTTGCGGTTGCGCTATTAAGCTACGGTCTTGGCTACTTGTCGGCAAAAGATGCCGCGCGTGCGCCCATCATTATTGAAACACGTACGTCCGAGTTACAAACTGCCGATTCAAGTCCAGCGGCCTCTCGTGTTTGAACACTCTGGCGTAGTGCATATGGTACAATGCGGTATATGAAGCGATCCATCAAACCGAAGAAGAAGAAACGCAATTATCACAAACCTCCCGGCGGCAAGCGCCGATTTCGAAAGCATTAAAGATATTGCTCCGGTATTTCACGTTACCCTTGATAGGGAGGTGAATTTGCATCGATTGTTTTGAAGCGTTCTCTCCAAAATAGAGACGCCCCGATATTTCGGGGCGTCAAGTGCGCGCGTCGATCGTATACGAAATAGCTGCCGTCACGCTCGCCGTTGCCATCATCCAGGATATGACAACGAGCGACAGCATAGCTTCGTCGCCTATCCAATACAGCTGGATTAGGCCAATGAGGCCGGAGACTCCGTATATGAGTGCTCTGGCCTTTCCGAGCGAGAGCACATCGCGGATAAGGCCGCGGTGAGCGAGGATTGACACCCAAACCTCGGCGGCAAACGCGACCCCGAAGGCGAAGATCACGGCCTCTTCGTCTTGCGCCACCAACGCGAAGTTGGTGAAAATCGCGATTGCATGTACCCGATCTCTCAGCGGATCTAGATACCTGCCAAGCTCGCTATGTTGATTTAGGCGGTCGGCCGCGATTCCGTCCAGCACATCCGACACGAGAATGCCGATATGTACAAACGGGATCATCCATAACATGCTGTCTGTGAGAAACAGATAACAATAATAGACAATCCCGCCAAATCCGATGATGGTTATCGCGTTGGGGATAGTAGCCCAACATCCATTACGTTTACGTTCTACCTCGGCACTTTTCAGACGCCCGAGGAAGAACCCAAAGATCTTCCTTGTCACGTCTTTTCTCCTTTTCTATTCCAGCGCCAGCCCCACTTTTATCATAAAGCAGACCTATAATCCATGTTTTTAGTTCGTCGCATTAAAAATGCGAAACTCGGTGTTTTTTCGAACGATGTCTCGAACCGATTCAATGGCTTCGTTCACCGATGCATAACCGCATCAGCGAGCGGCGGCGCGCAGTGAGTTCAGTATCACGGCGACGTCGATAACTTCCTGTATCACGGCACCTGCGATAGGCGGGATATAGCCAAATGCGGCGGCGACCATGCCTAGAGAGGAGAGAGCAACTCCGCCCCATACACTCTCGGAGGCGACTCTCATGGAGCGCCGCGCGGTATCGAAAAGATCATGCACCAGCAAGATGTCACGTCCGAGTATGACGGCGTCCGCCGCCTCGATCGCGGCACTGTTCTCTGTTCCGGAAAACACGATGCCGACATCGGCATGAGCAAGTGCGGGCGCGTCGTTCAATCCGTCGCCGACCATTGCGACGGTTCGTCCGTTTTTCTTCTCCGCATCGATTATGGCGAACTTCTCTTCCGGCGACACGCCGGCGTGGATAGGCATACCGAAGTGCCCGAAGAGTCGCATAGCATTCTCTTTTCGGTCGCCAGTGATGATTTCCATACGGATTCCGCGCGCGGAAAGCGAACGGAAGAGCTCGCCGACGTTTTCCTTCATTTTGTCTTCAAAGTGAAATTGTGCTATTTCAAGCCCTGCTTCCATGAGCGAAAGTACCATACCCTCTCTCCCGCTTTGTGTAGCTTTTGAGACGGAAAAGCGCACGCCGTCGACAGTACCCGCGATACCATTGCCGATAGTTTCCACGACACCATGCGCCTCGAGGACAGGGGCTTTTTTTGTAGTTCGCGCGGCGCTTATCGCTCTTGCAAGTGGATGTATGGAATGGAATTCTATTGCCGCAGCGATGGAGAGTATATTATTTTCACTGCGCCCTCCCGCTTTCTTCTCTATCGAGATGAGATCCGGTTCGCCGAGCGTGAGCGTTCCCGTTTTGTCGAAAAAGACGACTGTCACTCGGTCCAAAAGCTCAAGCGTAACAGGTCGCTTCACGATTATGTTCTTACGCGCGGCGCGCGATAGTCCGCCGATAAATGCGACTGGCGCTGCGATAATGAGCGGGCAGGGGGTTGCGATAACGAGGACGGCGAGCGCACGCGATAGTTCGTCCGAAAATAGAAATGCGCCGCCGGCAAGAAGAAGCGCAAGGGCTGTGAAAGGGAAGTTGACTTTCTCCGCAAGCCGGACAACGTACGCTTGATGTTTTTTTGCGTCCTCCACGAGCCGCACGATACGCATATAAGTAGATGTCTCAAACGAACCTTCTACGGAGATTTCTATAAGTTCTCCGATATTCACATTCCCGCTTTTTATGAATGTATTGCGTGCGATAGTGACGGGAAGAGCCTCGCCGGTCAAGTTTGCTTCGTTGAGAAGCGCTTCATCGGAACGCAAAACACCATCAAGAGGAATGAGCTCGTTGGGCTTCACGATGATTACCTCGTTTTTCGATATAGTCTGAATGGGTTTTTCAGCGGTGGATCCATCAGGGAGGCGCACTATACAGCGCTTTGGAATTCGCTCGGCTAGCGAGCGCAGAGCGCTCTCGGCGCGCATCGCAGCATACTCGTCGAGCGCCTCACCGCCCGTTATCATAAGCGCGACTATTGCTCCCGCGAGATACTGTTCAGCCGGAAGAGAAACGATCATCGCGAGAAAAGCGATATAGTCGAGCGAATACTTACCGTTTCGTATCTTACCTATGGAATCCCAGGTTATTTTCCCAAGCCCAATCGCGATTGCGAGGACCCACATGATGCTCCAGCCGGGTATGGCTCCCACCGCAAGACAAGCAAGGACCACAAGCGGCATACGGAATTCGGAGCCGAAAAGCCGGTGCATAATGTTGCTATTGTATCAAAACGTTTCTTGATTTAATGCCAGCGCAGAATTCCCCGTCAGCTTACTGCGAGGAGCTTCATTGACAGATGATCCTACTTATTGACGAAAGCTCCGTGCAACCGCAACGCCGATCGCGGTGCCGATGATGGCTCCGGCAACTACGTCGGACAGCCAGTGGATACTAATTGAGGATCCGAATGCGATGTAGAGCGCATACAAAGCGGCCATGTAGCGCAAAGATTTACTGTGTGGGTATATGCAGAATACGGTCGCGGCCATCGCGAATGCCACGGCGGTATGCGAGGATGGCCAACCCCAAAAAATACCGTGTTGGAGGAATCCAAAATTGAATTGGTGGCTTACATCTACGTTTGAAAGGTATGTAAAAAACTCCGGCTGTATTCTTCCAGTGAATGCTTTGTAAGTAGATGAAATGAGGAGCGCGATTAATTCCGCTTGCGCGAGTACGGCGCTGGAGCCCAATAGATCGGGGTTTTTACGCCACTCGGCGATTACGTACATACCTACCGGCAGAATAATTGGTATGAAAAAACCTCCTATTGCGGCGGGAAGCGTTATGAAGAAGAGAGTGTCGCCTCTCGTGTATTCAAAATAGCTCCAATCAACTCCTGTGGTCACCAGACCAAACGTTAGACCGATAGCTAGCGCATGCCACAAGATGTTGTATCTATGAAAACTACGCACGGTGTTGTAGAAAATCCCAGAAAGAAATACGTTAAACATATGTCAGAAATGTACCATGAACGGATTGCTGATCACGTTTGTATAAACTAAAAGCACCCTTGAAGGGGTGCTTTTAGTTTGACTGCGCCGTCTTATGAGACGCGGCTGACCTTGATCGCATTCGGTCCTTTCGGACTTTCAGCAACTTCAAAAGTCACTTTGTCACCTTCGCGAAGTTCGTCGAACGATACGCCGACGAGCTCGTTGGAGTGGAAAAAGAGATCTTTCTCCTGTCCTTCGCGCGCGATGAACCCGAAACCCTTATCGGTGAGTCGAGCGATAGTTCCTTCTTGCATAGCAATGAGAATGTTTCTTGTGAGTAATGTACCAAAAGCAGTTAGCTGAATTGCTTGCCTGCCGGCAAGCGGGGAGAGTTCGACCCCTGATTCCCTGGGTCAGCGCTGTATTGATTGAGCGAGAATAGCATGTATGCCAAACACTGTCAATGCATCCCGAAGCTCTGCCTGTCTGAGTCTACCTGTGCTGGCACACCTCCCGAGGTTAAACCTCGGGAGGTGGTGGCATGCTGTGAACTCCGAAGGTATCACCTTCGGGGTTCATGTTGAATTGCCGCATGAACTCCCTGTTTGGGGAGTCTCAATTTTTTCTGAACTTATTCATGTATGTTATGATCTCTGGGTACGTATACCATAAAAAATATATGAGCATTGAATTCGGTAAGAAAGGCATGAAATCCTCACCGGAGCGTCCGGAGTATGAACGGTTGCAAAGATATACGCCGCAAGAAGTACTCGGGATTTTGCATGGGAAAGGCCACCTCTCCGAACTGGATCGTTGGGCAGAAATCCAAGCCCATGGTTTTTCCGGCGGGTTGGATGACAACAAAATTATAGAAGGCCTTGAGAAAGATATAATGAAACAAGTACAGGAATTGGTTGGGGGCGGAAGAGAGAAAGAAATTACGCGTGAAATTATAACCTGGTATGTGACCCAGAGAATATTGGGTAAGAACTAAGTACTTAGTGCCCACTGTGTATAAAAAGTAAGAAGCCCGTGTATGCCATCGCTGGTCATCGGGCTTCTTTTCAGGGTCCGTACCTCCTTGCGATCTAATGCATCTGATCGCGAGGCTCGGTAGTCGTCACGCAAAAATAGATTCCGGGACGACAATTTGGACACCCTCCCCAAAAAATCACATTGATTCCCGGAGTTCTTATGGATTCCAACAGCTCAGGCGTGCAAAGACTGTCACTGCTAAAAAAGTTGTACACACCCTCAGCAGTCCACCTGATGTATGTATGGCAACAACCGCACATCACATGGGTAGAAGTGTCGAGACATTTGGACATGTCGCATACTCCTTCTAAATCGGTCGTCCATTCCCCACATCGAGGATATCACAGGATTTAGAAATCACTATGAGACGTGAAGGTGTCCGGATCTCAATAATAGGAAAACTGACTCCACGATAGTTTGCTTTGACACTCAGGAATCTAGATTCCATCGTGTTACAATGCGAAAGTGGACTGGTATACGTTTTTAATAATCACACACATAATAGGCACCGTTTTGGGTGTTGGCGGAGCCACGTTTGCCGAGGTACATCTCATTCGTGCTTTGCGTGACGGCACCATGAGTCGCGATGAGAACTCGATCATGCAAGCCACATACGCCATCTTACGCGTCGGCTTCTTTCTCCTCATTCTCTCGGGTTTCGGATTTTTTGTTCTCGCTCGACTGGAGGAGCATACAGGATTGCTTTACTCCATTAAGCTATGGGCGAAGCTTGGTATCGTAGGCATCATCGGGGTGAATGCCGTACTGTTGCAATTGCGCTGGATTCCGCTCCTTTGGGGTAGCGCAATCGCGTTCACTTCATGGTACGCGGCGCTCATTCTTGGTGCGTTAGGACGAGGGGAGTATTCCTTTTTCTGGATCTACGCAGTATACATCGCCGCTATCATTATCGTCTACTTTGTTTTGCGCGCCATTCACGCGCGCTACATACCGCATAAGCATTAGCGTATGAGCCAATTTCTTGCAACCGCCCTTGTTCTCCATGTTGTTCTCGGCCTTATTGCCTTGGGAGCCATTCACCTCACATTTATGCAAGTGATTCGGAAACAACCGCCGTGGGGAATCGTTGTTGCGGCGGCGTGGACGGCGCTTCTCGGTTTCCTGCTCTCGTGGATGACGGGTGCGTATTACTATGTAGTCCATTACGGAGTGGCGGTGAAGCCGCGTATTGTCTCGGGCGAGTTTCCTTGGGCTCATAAAATATTCATGGAAGCAAAAGAGCATGTGTTTTTGCTCATTCCGTTTCTTGCTGTTGTTGCGCTTTTCGCCGTGTACGCACTGCGGGAGGTTGAGAATCCCGCTCTGAAATCTGCCGCGTCCGCCATTATTGCGACAACACTCGTCTTGGGGGTTCTCGTTGCCGCCGCAGGCGTTATTATCTCGGGAGGAGTACGTTAAAACATATGAACAATAAAACACTCATGAGATTTTTACAGGCCGCCGCAATCGGCTCGATAGTCGCATCGATACTTATTGCCATCCTCACTATCGTGGGGGAAGAATGGGTGCCTCTCAAGGATTGGCTCAAGAATACCTTTACTCATCACTGGCTTGGCAAAGGCGCATTAGCCATTGTGGCATTCTCCCTTGTCACTCTCTGGCAGGGATATGTTTGCTCTGGCGAGAAAACGGTACAGGCGATATGGTATGCAGTTATTGCCGCGCTACTTTCAGCGGTGGCCATGACCGGTTTTTTCATTCTCCACACTTTCCAGCTTGTCTAAGAAATCTTGTTATAAAATAATAAAGCGCGCAAAACAGCATGATAAATAAAAGAAACACACTTATAATAGGAGTGATTAGTAATATGAAGATATTTGGTACCTAACTACTTTTTTATATGAAATTAAGAAATACTCTCTGCGCATCGCTTTTGTTGGCTGTACTGTTTCCTGTAGGAGCGTTTGCGGCAACCATAAAGGGTGGAGAAACCTACTCACTTAAACAGAGCGAGGTCATAAAAGACAACTTTTATGTGGGGGCAGGGGAGGTCTCTATAGCAGGAGATGTTGACGGTGACTTAATTGCTGGCGGAGGAAGCGTGACTGTATCCGGAAGCACTTCCGGGGACGTACTTGTTGGAGGTGGTGACGTTGCTATCCTTGACGATGTAAGAGGAGACCTGCGAGTTGCGGGTGGAAACGTGCTTGTTACCTCAAACGTCGCGGGTGACCTAGTCGTACTCGGAGGAAATGTTCGGATACTCTCAGGGTCAACGATCGGCAAGGATCTCGTTGTTTTAGGTGGACGATTACTCTTAAACGGTAACGTGAAAGGTGATGTGACCGTGGGCGTAGGAGAAGTTGAGATCGATTCAAGAATTGATGGCGATGTTTATATTAAAAACAGCGATAAAATAACGATTGGAGCAAGTAGTGTAATCTCGGGGAACCTTACTTATAGCGGCAAAGATGCATCCATACTCAACATAAGCGATGGAGCGTCCGTTATGGGGGAGACGGTTTTTAAAGAGAGTAAAATATTCCAACGCAAAGAAGCAAAAAACATACTACTGGCATTTCTGGGACTTTTTGTCTTCCTGAAACTCTTAGCGCTTCTCGTTGTAGTCATTTTGAGCGTCGTTCTCTTTAAACGATTCTCTTCTAACGTCGTTGAAACTGTTGTACAAAGTCCAGGCAAAGAACTTATCAGAGGGTTCGCGGTGCTAATTGTGATTCCGGCGCTCATCATCCTTTCCTTCTTCACCATGATAGGTTTCTTAGTCGGCATCATAACGCTTCTTGCGTATATAACCCTCATCATTCTTTCCTCTATTTACTCCGGAGTGGTGTTAGGCGTTTGGGCGCACAAAATCATCACGAAGGGGGACGATATCATGGTTGACTGGAAGACCGCCCTCTTCGGTACCATTGCGCTTAGCTTAATTGTGATGTTGCCGATTATCGGCTGGATTATTGGAGCCCTCTTCTTTCTGGTCACGCTTGGCTCAATCTCAAACACTATTTACCACAGTTTGTGGTTGAATAGGGATTAAGAAAATGAAAATGCTCTTATGGCGCTCACCTTTGCGATAGAGGGGAGAGTTGCGTTGTTGTGTACGGGACGTGTTATTAGGACTTGTGTCCAGTTAGGGAGAAGGAGTATTTTAGTATCAGTGGAGGTAGAGGGCGGAAGCGGAAATTATCCGGGGGTCAACCTTTACTCCTTAATAGCATAATTAAAAGCGTAAAATAGTAATAAAAATTATGACAAAATCTATATCCGTAATTAGTTTTACAACAATCCTCGTGTTCGCACTATTGACGTTCGCAGGAACGGCGTTTGCCGGCAAACCGGCGTCGTGCGCCACTATTCAAGGCGGGACCATCACGGACAGTGCTGGTAATCCGATACAGAACGGATACGACCAGTTCGGATACAATTATCAAGCGCACATGTTTAACGGAACGTATGACAGCTCCGACAGAACCATTGACGGAAAATACTGGGGTTCAACAGGAGATTATGTTGACGACTCGTTGATCATGAAATGGAGCGATGCGTGGCTATCCAATGTCGATTGTAACGGCGACAACAAGTTAGATCGCGGGCTGGTTGATGGCGTTGTCGGTGGCACAAGCCTGGGTTGGCTCACGAACCAGAACGAGGGCGACTACGACTCCGATGGAAACGGAACGCAAGATGCGCACTACACGTACTTCGCGAAAATCGTCTGGACGGGTCCTGGAAGTCCTCTTTGGGGGCAATACACTATCATTCAAGAGGTGTATAACGATCCCGTCGGAGGATTTACGGGGTTATACAGCAAGTTGGGAGCGCCCGGCTTTGGTCTGAACGATCAGTGGACAAC
>DPYD01000013.1 GCA_003545515.1 Candidatus Kaiserbacteria bacterium
CCCTCCACTCCGTCGGATACAACGGCTATGTCTCGCAAATAGACCGTTGATCCTGCTGGAGTTCGTAAGGTAATGCCTGCGATTTCTGAAGGATCTGTTATATCACCCGCAAATCGCAAACCATATTCGATGTTTCCAGTGACAATGCTACCCGCCGGAGCCGAAGCGTTCGAATTTCGTATTGCTGAAATAACATCATTAAAAGTTAGGTTATGTCGAACAAGTTCTTCCTTACGCACTACAACCTGCACTTCGCGTTGTCGAACACCCAATATTTCAACACGAGAAACACCCTTTACTCCCTGAAGTTCGCTTTTAAGTGATTCTCCGAGTTCTGCAAATCTCTGAAGCGGTGCGTCGGTAGATATGGCAATGATAAGAACGGGTTGATCGACAAAATTTAATTCGGCAACCGTCGGCTCGTTCCCGTCATCAGGAAGCTCGGGCTTTATCTTATCCACCTCATCCCGCAAATCTCGAAGTGATTCTTCTATATCTGCGTTCGCGCTAAATTCCGCGACAATAGTCGAGACTCCCTCTGAAGAATTGGATGTAAGCTTCGATAGATTAGTAAGATTCGCAATTTGTTGCTCTATTTTATTTGTTATCAGCTTTTCTACTTCTTCTGCCGATGCTCCTGGAAATATCGTCATTACGATACCTATTGGTATCTGGACTTCCGGTGCTGATTCTTTATTTATTGCGAACGCTAGAAAAAGTCCCCAAAGCGCGAGCGCGCCGAACAGAAGAAAGCTAAAATGCCTGCGATGAAGAAAGAAGTTCCAAATGGGGTACATAGTGAAATGACGTCTAACCGCTAACTTCTGCGGCCTCTACTGTGATTGCCTTACGACAACTTTTTGGCCTTCTCGCAGACCTCGTGCGTCGAGAACAATGGATAATTCCGGTATAAGGCCTTTCTCAATTTCGACCATGTCTCCTAAAAGACTGCCCAAAACAACCGGATGTGCCACTAACTGACTTTCCTCATTCACAGAAAAGACTATTGTACGACCGGTTTCGATCTTGAGCGCGGAAATCGGTATGGTGTATGAATCTTGTGTCCCTTTCGCAATGCTTCTATTTACAGAAAATGTGACCGCCTGACCGTTTATTAACCCACTGCCATCATCAACCCCTACGCGCACCTCAATTCGCTGTGTTGTAGGGTCCGCAACAGGGGCAATTTTTGTCATAGTCCCATCCCAGAGATCCTCAATTCTAACAGAGCTACCAACCGCAATACTTCGAGAATCCGCTTCACTCACATGGGCGACAACTTCGAGAGCTTCGTTATTTGCAACTGTAAGCACGTGCGTGAATGCTGGTATAAAATCACCACGCTCAATTGAGAGAAAATTTATTGTTCCAGAAATCGGAGCGCGGATTATCGTACGCTCAAAAGCGGCGCGTGCGGCGGCAAGCCCGGCTTCGGCCTGCCTTACGGAAGCTTCAGCGGATGCGACGTCCTCATCTTGCCCACCGGTTATTCCCTGTTCGAGATTCTTATTTGCGACATCGAGAGCCGATACTCTCATGTCCAGTGCCTCCCGCGCCCCGGCAAGTGCGGCAAGAGACGCAGTGACATTGGTTCGTGCCGCGCTTGCATCCGCTTTATACGACACGATCGACGCTTCGGAAGTATCTTGATCGACAACAGTTTTATTTAATGCAGAGATAAGATGATCAAGAAAATTCCGAATCTCTCGAAGTTCAGTCTCCGTACGCGTGAGTTCCTCGACAATATTGTTGCTTGTAAGCGTCGCGCCAATCTTTTTTTGACGCGTTAAAGCAATCTGAGTTTTCGATCGCCCGTTTTCTACCGCTATCACCAGTTGGGCATCGGCAACCGTAAGAATAAGCGTTGGATTATCAGAGCTAGGATTTGAAAATACCCGATCTGCTTTTCGGGATATCGCGTCATCGGTCACGTCATATGAAGAAAAAAGGGCGTTCATGGCGCTCGTATTAGCCGATTCGAGCGCATTCTTTGCGCTCTGAACATTGGTTTCCAATATCGACAACTGTTCCCCTCGAACACTGCCCTTGACTTTCGCGAGTACAGCGCGTGCGACGTCTTGCGCCGCCTCGGCTTGGAGCAATGCGGCACGCTCTGAAGTATTGCGCATTTCGGCTACGACAGTACCGGCACTTACGGAATCTCCCAAAGAGTAGTTAACACGCACCACTTCGGCAGATGTTTCCGTGCGCACCAGCGCCTCTGATTTGGAGCGAACTATGCCAAAAACCGGCAAAGTATTTTGCTCGCCAGACAACTCAAGTACGGTGCTCAAAGAGACTGAGCGTTCTCCTTCGGGAACAATTTCCTCCCCATTCCCATTATTGAGAACTACGGCAATTACTATGACCCCGACAATTATGGAGCTTATTACAACAGTATTCTGCCATCCCAGCTTGCGTACACGCGATAAAAGGCGGGTGGGCAACCCCGCTATGATACGTGGCACTCGTCGGGAGGCACTCAAAATACGCGAAAAAATCATCGCGGTATAATAACACAAAACTACAGCATTTCAAGGGGGCCGTAATGGTTCAATAGCTTGGCACCACTGACATGGATACAGTTGGTGCATATGGCATATTCACGTAATCCGCAGCTGCCGCGCATTCGTCGGGAGGCAGCACTGCTCGTTCTTCAGCGAGGGTGGAGCGCACGAAAGGTCGGCAGGTATCTCGGGTACCACCACACGGCAGTGATTGGGTGGGTCAGATACATGGAGCGATACGGCATTCGTCCGATACCGACATTCTCGTCGAGACCGAAGCGACATCCGCGTGTGCTGCCGGATGAGCTGGTGCGGAAGATCATCGCAAAGCGGTTCGAGCTCAGGCGGTCGGCGGAAGTGGTCCACTTTGCACTCAAGGAAGAAGGTGCCGTTGTCTCGCTCTCGTCGGTGAAGCGAACATTAGACAGACACAACCTCCTCAAGAAGCGCTGGCACCGGAGTCGGCACGTGTCGCCTCCGCGTCCCCACGTTAAGCATCCTGGCGATTTGGTGCAATTGGACACCATTCACCTTCTCCGAAAAGACGGTACGAGAGTGTACATATTCACCGGCCTCGACGTGCGCACTCGCTTCGCGCACGCCTGGGCGTTCGAGCGGGCGAATGTGCGGACAGCGCTGTGTTTCCTCAAACGTATGAAAAAAGTCACGCCGTTCGCCATCAAGATGCTCCAGTCGGACCATGGTAGCGAGTTCTCGCGGACGTTCTCGCAACGGGCACGGGTCGAGCATCGACACTCACGCGTGAGGCGACCGAACGACAATGCGCATCTCGAACGCTTCAACCGGACGATTCAGGATGAGTGCCTCGATGCGCTTCCGAAAGACGCAAAAGTCATTAACAGAAATCTTCCCGAGTGGTTGCGCTACTATAATGAAAAACGCCATCACTTCGGGCTTAATCTTCAAACGCCGCTCCAAGTGGTGCGAAGCTATTGACTAGAAAACNNGAGATTTCCCCGCAGTACAGCTCGCGGGGATGAATGGCGCGTAGAAGATGGAGCGGCGGAGGCCGCTTCTCTATCCCCGCCTGCGCCAAGGCTTTGGCGGGCAGGCAAAAAAACAGCCAGGTGCCGCC